>JAASSQ010000353.1 GCA_021767845.1 Roseovarius sp.
CGCGCCCAGGCTTTGGCGAGTGGATGCTGAACACCCTGATTTTGGCCGATCGGGCGGTCAAAAATCACACGTTCGTTTGCATAATGCGCCGCTCGCGCCAGTGCGTTGCGCGCAATACCGATGCATTCACCGGCCACCAGGATGCGTTCGGGATTCAACCCGTGCAAAATTTGCCTAAAGCCTTTGCCCTCCTCCCCGATCAGGTCCTCAGCCGGAATCGGCAATCCATCGATGAAGACTTCGTTCGAATCGACAGCCTTTCGACCCATCTTTTCGATCTCTCGCACGTCAACGAAATTTCGGTCGAGATCTGTATAGAACAGGCTCAGCCCTTCGGTCGGGCTGCTCACATCCTCAAGCCGCGTTGTTCTGGCCAGAAGCAACATCTTGTCTGCCACCTGCGCGGTAGAAATCCAGACTTTTTGTCCGTGCACGACATATCTGTCCCCCCGCCGCACCGCCATGGTCTTCAGCTTTGTGGTATCCAGCCCCGTCGTCGGTTCGGTCACGGCGAAACAGGCCTTTTCATCGCCTGCTATTAGAGGGCCAAGCATACGCGCGCGCTGCTCATCGGTCCCAAACTTCACCACCGGGTTGAGCCCGAAAATGTTCATGTGGATGGCCGAGGCTCCGCTTGCGCCGGCCCCCGACTCGGCGATTGCCTGCATCATTATGGTCGCCTCGGTGATCCCCAGACCAGCGCCGCCGACAGCTTCTGGCATGGCGATACCCAGCCAGGCGCCATCGGCCATTGCCCTGTGCAGTTCATGGGGAAAACCACCGTTGCGATCCCGATCCAGCCAATAGTCGTCGTCGAACCTTGCGCAAATCCGCAGAACCTGGTCGCGAATCTCTTGTTGGTCGGCGGTCAATCGAAATGTCATAGCGCGCGCCCTCTTTCCAATCTTACGAGCCCAGCCTCACATAGGGCAGCGATCCGCTCATCGTCAAAACCAAGATCACGCAGAATGCTTTGGCTGTCTGCGCCAGGCGGTCGTCCCAGCCAACGAAGCTGACCGGGCGTCGCGCTGAGATGAGGGACCGGACCAATGACCTGAGTCTGTTCGCCAGCGACCGACACGATATCCCCGCGATGGCGTATCTGCTCGTTCGTCGCGATTTCCTCGACACTCAACACACGCGAGGCAACGGCATCATGGCGGGCGAATACCGCCTCCACTTCCTTAGCCGTGTGCTGCGTGACGAAATCATTGATCGCGTCAAAGACCACCGTCATGTGCTGCGACATCTCGCCGAGTGTCGCAAACCGCGGATCATCGGCAAGGGCGTCCCCGCCGACTGCCCGCAACAGTCGGTGCGCGGTTTCCGCGCTCCCTGCGGAAACGGTCAGCCACACCCCATCGGACGTTCGGAACATCCCCCCCGGAGCAAAGTCCATCGGCTGGCGCAGCCCATTGCGCCGCGGCGAGAGGTTCGCGCCCGTCAATGCGGGAACAGGATAGTCCATCAACCGAAGCAACGCCTCGAACACCGCAAGATCGACGACCTGACCGCGTGCAATGCCCTTTTCGCGAGCAAATAGCGCGATCATGATTCCCAAAGCGCCCATCAGCCCTGTCGTGCTGTCGGCCGCCGGAAAGCCGGGGTGCATCGGCGGCCCGTCGGGAAAACCGGTCAGATGCGCTAATCCACTCATGGCCTCCGCAGCACGCCCAAACGCTGGCACGTCGCGCATCGGACCGTCCTGTCCGTAACCTGAAACCCGCAAGACAACCAAGTCCGGGTTCCAATCGTGCAAGACGTCTGGCCCAACACCGGCACGTTCCAGCACACCCGGTCGGAAATTTTCGATCAGCACGTCGGCATCTTCGACCAACTTTCGCAGGATGTCCCGGCCCTCGTCGGACTTCCAGTCCAGGCCTAGTGTTTTCTTGTTACGGCCCAAAGTCTTCCACCAGACGCCCACCCCATCCTCTGCCTTGGGTCCAAGGTCGCGCATCATATCCGTCCGGTTGGGGGCTTCGATCTTGATGACATCTGCACCAAAATCCGAGAGTAAAGCTGCCGCAAGTGGTCCGGCAATTACGTGACCAAGTTCTATAATCTTCAGTTGATCAAGGGGGCCAGACATCTGCACTTTCGATTTTGCTAATTTTCTAATGACTGTTCGATTCCTAGCAAAGGCGAAGTCGGACCTCAAGATTCAAAGGTAATCACCTCCCCGAAAACGTAACCGCCCGGTTGTTACCATGGATCAGTTCATTGGCGTCCAGTTCCATGGAAGCGGTTCGTTGAGCGGGTTGGTCATGTGATTGTGGATGCGGTCGAGGATTTCGGCCAGCCAGGCTTGCGGATAGAGGCCGTTCATCTTGGCTGTCTCGACAAGGGACATCGCCCGGGACAGCGTTTCGCCACCGCTGTCGGAGCCTGCAAAAAGCCAGTTCTTTCGCCCGATGCTGATCGGGCGCATGACGCGCTCGGCGGTGTTGTCGTCGATGCCGACGCGGCCATCTCCAAGGAAGAGCTCGAATGACGGCCAGCAGCTGAGACCATAGCGGAAGGCCTTCGCGAGATCGCCCTTGCCGGGAATGCGTAGCAGTTGGGCCTCGGTCCATGCCTTGAAGGCCTAGACCATGGAGCGGGAGTGCGCCTGGCGTGCTGCCAGCC
>JAASSQ010000003.1 GCA_021767845.1 Roseovarius sp.
CCGCGGTCGAGCGCGGCACGCACCATGGGCGCGTGAAGGCGTGTCGGGGTGGCGATCACCACCGCATCGAGCGGTTCGGTGTCCAGCATCCTGTCGTAGTCGCGATACACCTTGGCCGGGATGTTGCGGTCCAGCATATCGACCATGAATCCCGTCGCGTCACAGGCCACGGTATCGGTGTCGGGATGCGCGTTCACGATCGCAAAATGAGACAACCCCATCTTGCCCAATCCCACGACAGCAATGCTGATCTTCTTCGACATGCTATTTCTTTTCACAAAATTCGCGTCAGTATTATGGGCCGTCCATGTTCAGACTTTGGCGCGACTTGTCCAGCTTGATGATGGCAGGCGCGTGTCATTCCCGGCAGGTCAGGCGCGGCACAGGGCGGGCATGTCGAACAGGGTTTCGGCAATGTCCCGCACCCGGGGGTCATCGACGGCCTTCCTGAAGCGTGGGTCGTCCTGGAACCCGCGCCACCGGTCAAAAACGCCGCGTTGGATCTGCTGGTGGTCGATGTCGTAGCCGTCAAACGAGCTGCCGCCGCCGTTCATCGGCACGTCATCGAGCCCGGCGTCGCCCTGCGCCAGATCGAACTGGCGAGACAAATCGTTGCGAAACGCGGGATCAGCCAGGAGGCGGTTGTAGTAGATCGGCCGGATGGGCGTGTCGCCGAACAGTGCTTGCGCATCGCGGGACAGGTTGCAGTGATCGAGATACATTTGCCGTTGCGCGGCGATGTCCGCCCCGGATTCGAAACGCTCGGGCCACTTTTTCAGGCGGCTGGCGAACAGGTTGTAGGGGTCGCGCAGGACCACGCCGCAGAACAGGCGCACCCCGGGCTTGGCGAGGCGCTGTTCGAGAAAGGGCAAGAGCGGCCCGGATCGAACGGTGTCGAGGGACTGGTCCTCGTAGCTCAGGATGATCCGGGGGCGGGCCGGGCCGCGGTGCAGGCTGTAATCCGGCCATGCCTTGAACGGGTGCGAGGCGGTCTTGATGTTGTTGAAAAAGACGTTCGTGGCGTGGGTCTGCCCCCTGATCCAGTTGATGACCAGATGATTGCCCGAGCGGCGCATTCCGAGAATGACCAGGATGTCATAGCTGTCAGCGGCCGAGATCCAACTTGCGACGGCGGCGCTGGACCATCGCCGGGTCTGACGCTTGAGCCATCGCGCCGTCCGGTGGACGGGCGGCACCTGTTTCACGGCTGATTTCAGAGTATCCATCGGATTTAAACCTGTTGGGAGGCCGGGCCGATCGTAGCACGGGAATGGCTATCCGGCCGCCATTTTGCGGAATGTCTCGTTGCGATCGACAAGATCGTCGTAGGTGCCAACGGCCTGCACCCTGCCCCTCTCCATCAGGAATATCCGGTCGCAGTTCCGTATCGTGCTGAGGCGGTGGGCGATCATGATGACCGTCTTGGTGTTGCGCACACGCTGGACGGCCTCCATCACGGCCCGTTCCGTAAGGTTGTCCAGCGCCGAGGTCGCCTCGTCGAGTATCAGGAGCGAGGGATCGTGATAGAGCGCGCGCGCGATTCCGATCCGCTGACGCTGTCCCCCGGACAGGCGCACACCGCGTTCGCCGACCACGGTTTCGTATTTCCGCGGCAAGTCGGACATTACGAAATCATGAAGCGCGGCAATACGCGCCGCGCGCTCGACGGCCTCCATGTCGATCCGATCGGGCGGGATGCCGAAGGCGATGTTCTGCGCGATGGTGGAGTCCGTGAGGTAGATGGTTTGCGGAACATACCCTATCGTCCGACGCCACAGGTGCAGGTTCTCAGCCGTCAGCACCTGACCGTCCACCATGATCCGACCCGAATCCGGGGTCAGCAGGCCGAGGATGATATCAACCACCGTGGTTTTCCCCGCGCCGGTGCCGCCCACAATGCCGATGGTGCTGAGAGCGGGGATCTCAAGGCTCAGGTCTTCGATGGCCGGCCTGTCACCGGAGCTGTAGTGGAACGTGATATTGTCCAGTTCCAGAGAGCGGGTCAGCGGCAAGTCCGTCTCGTGCGGCGCGGAGGTGGAGCGATCCGCGACATTGACCACAGCTTCGGTATATTCCTTGTGGATGTGGTCGAGAATTGGCCTGGTCGCCCGGATATTTGCGAAGGCGCCATAGACCTGCTGCAAGGCGGGCAGCAGCCGCATGGCCGATATGCCGAACACGCCCAGAACCGGCACGGCAGCGGCCAGATCACCGCTGTTGCGCACCAACAGGATCAGGATTGCGCCGAACAAGACCGCGTAGGTCAGGGCCTCAAGTGCGAAGCGCGGAGTCTGGTTCATGATCTGGTTCATCGCCGTGGCCCGCGCGAAAGACCGCGCCGGAGCGCGAAAACGATCGACATAGGGAGCTTCGAGCGACATCAGCTTGACTTCCTTGAAGCCGCCCGTGGCCTCGTTCGTCAGCCGGAAGCGGCCCTGATTGGCCGCAAGCTGCGCCTCTCCGACGCGCAGCATTTTCTTGCGCAGCCAGAGGTATATCCCGATATACGCCCCACCCAGCAAGGTGGCTGCGAGAATAGCGACCAGAACGTCAACGAAGACCAGAAAGGCGATCACCATCACCGCGAGGATGATGTTGGCAACCATCTTGGCCCCAGAGCCGATGATGCCGTTGACGACCATGTGCACCTCGTTCAGCACGCTCTTGGCCACATCGGCGCTGTTCTTTTCAAGGAACCACGCATAGGGCTGATGCAGATACGCCTCCAGCAGGCGGCTGGAAATCGCATAGCCACGCATCGTCGCGAAGCGGATAATCGTGTAGGCGCCCGCGGCCTTGATCACCAGGCTGAGCGCCATCGCCAGCAGCACGCCGACGGACATCGCGACCTGGAAGCTGAACTGGGTCGTGAAGCCAAAGGTCTCGTACCCCCAGTTGAGGTATTCGTTCTCAAGAATCTTCTGCGGGTCCGACAAAACGCGCAGCAGAACCAGAAACAGGGAGATGCCCAAGACCTCGGCGAAAGCGACAAAGACCATGATGACCACGAGCCCCCAGAACAACCGCCGCTCGTGCGGGCTGAAGAGGTCCATCACTTTCCTGTAGGTTTCATACATTCCAGTCACCCGAAGCGCGGGCGCACGCTACGACAGCGGTATGGCCATGATTTGGCACGTTCGTGACCTGCAAATGAATATCCAAGAATTATAATACCAAACATTGTATTTCTTTTCAGTCATATCACCTTGGCGCGGGCGTGCGAAAGGATTTGCTGGTGTCGGCCGATGAATGGGATAGTGTTGCTTGGGGAACGCGGCATTTCACGGTCCGCGATGCAGCGATGACAGACAGGCATACCGGCGACCAGATCATTTCCGCCAGCGCCCCGGACTGGACCCGCGAGGCGCCGCGCGGCCTGTGGGATCCTTCGCGAAGGTTGTTGCGCAGCCTGCGCGGCTACCAGGCCGCGCGTGGCCGGCAGGGGGTGATGGCACGGCTTGCGCGCGGGCTGCACGCGGTTTCGCATCGGCTGTGGTCGGTGCTGACCCAGGCCGAACTACCCTTGACCTGCCGGATCGACGGGGGATTGAAGCTTCCGCATCCCAACGGTGTGGTGATCCATCCACGCACGATAATCGGGCCAAATTGCATTATCTTTCAGCAGGTCACGCTTGGCACCTCGGGCAACGGCCCCGGCGCGCCGGTGGTTGGGGGCGGGGTGGACATCGGCGCCGGGGCCAAGGTTCTGGGGCCGGTCACCATTGGAGATCATGCAATGATCGGAGCCAATGCGGTGGTGACGCAGGACGTGCCGAAGGGCGCGATCGTGGCCGGAGTTCCGGCGCGGGTCATCGGAAACCGCTGGTAGGGCTGCCACAAAACGCTTGGCAGGGTGCCGTAACATCGGACAGACTTGGGGCATGATATTGCCCCTAGTCAGACGCCTTTCGATATGTCTTCTGGCCGGCCTGACCGTCACGCCATTGCCGGCGCGGGCCGACCCGGGCGTGGTGAGCGTGGACGAACTGACCTCGCTTGGACAGATCGGTTTCGCGGCAACCGGGTTCGAAATGCCGCAGATGTCGCCAGCGTTGCCGCTCCTGAACCCCGAGGACAGCTCGCCCGAGGCAGCCTTGTTGCGGCGTCTCGAAAACGCGGGCAAGGCGGCAGGATTCGAAGGCGTCTTGTATGACAACCGCGACGGCGGGCATTCGGTGCTGCCGCAAGGCACCTTTCCGCGCCTTGCCAAGCTGCAATACGGCCCGCAATTGCAGGAAAAGGGAGCGGACTACGGGTTGGCCGGCAAGATTCTCCTGCCGGCCATCGTGATCGGCAATTCCTCGACCGCGATCACCAGGGGGAAGATCAACCGCAGCCAGCCGCGCCTTGCCATGGCCACCGAGAAAGGAAGCGTGCGGGCCTTCCTGACCTATGTCAGCAACCACCTGTATATCTATCCCGAGCATAAGGATCACGATACGGTCGATCTGTATCCGGCCAACTGGCCCTACATGGTGATCTCGCAAGGGTCGTCGCGGTCGGACAAGCCGTTCTTGCGGGCCTTGCTGATGACGGTGGCCGCGCTGCAGCCCGCGACCCGCGACATCCTGCGCGACAAGAAACTGATCGCCCCCACCCTGCAGATGATTTTACGCCGCTCGCAGAAAGGGGTGTATTCGCGCGACGACTACATGAGCGGGCGGGCACATCCTGTCGTGTTCGACAAAAAGGGGCTGGCGCCGGAACGTATGGTGTCGATGGCTGCGGCACTTTCTCCTGACGAAATCCCCCCCGTTGTACAGCTGACGGTTGAAGAAGAAAGCTTTCGGGAAAAGGCGGGGCTGGCGCGTTTGTCCGAAAAGCTGTTCACGACGCCGTCGGCCATCGCCCGGTTGTGGCGCAGTCCCGATTACACGCAGCGCATGGTCGTTTCGGCAAGTGAGACCGAAGACCCGAACGGTTGGCGGCTGAAGTTCTACTGGGTGCTGTTGCAAGGTGACCCCGAGCGAGTACGCATAAAGACCAGGGGCCAGAACGAAACCGGCGCAGAGATCGAGATCGACTGGCATGACACGTTCGCGCCCCCGGCGGTGCAACCCAGGCCCACGAACCGCGTGGATATTGGCGTTTTCGCTTGGAACGGCGCGCATTACAGCGCCCCGGCCATCATTTCGATCGGCTTTCCCGGCCATCAGGCGCGGCGCTACGAGCCGGCGCCCGACGGGTCGGGCCGGCGGCTTGTCTCGATCGATTATGATGCCGAGGGGCGCAAGGCCTACTACGACCCGTTGCTTTACTGGACCGCCCCCTGGGCGGACACACTCAGCTATGACCGGGCGGGCGGCATCGCCGGAATCACACGCCGCACAAACGGCGACACGATGCGCCTTTCAACACCCGACCGTCTGCCCGACGGGCGCTTGGTGAGCTATCTGCCCGAAGACACCAAGCGCGGCAGATATCTTACAATGAGGATTGAAGCGGCTGAATGAACATAGTGTTCATCGATTCAGCATGTGACAGCGCACGCCTTGCGCTGTATCTTTATCCTTTTAGAGACAGGAATTTTCCACCGCATGAAATCCAGAAAGGTCTTTTGCCTCGGCTTCCAGAAAACCGGCACGTCGTCCTTGGGAAAGGCGCTGGAAGAATTGGGATATTCGGTGGCCGGCTATCACCCGTTTCGTGATCTCGCAGACAAAACCGATGTCACATGGGAAGCCATCTCGAGCCGGGCCTGCCGCATCATGGAGGATCACGATGCCGCGCAGGATACGCCCTGGCCGTTGCTGTACCGAACGCTTGATGCGGCCTTTTCCGGCGCACGGTTCGTGCATATCACCCGCGATCCCGATGCGTGGATCAACAGCGCAGTCAAGGATTTCGGGCGTCACCCCAACGCCATTCACAACCTGATCTACGGCTGCCCCTACCCCGGCGGCAATGAAAAAACATGGGTTGATCGCTATCTGCGCCACAATGCAGAGGTGAAAGCCTATTTCGCGGACCGGCCCGACGATTTCATTTCACTCGATCTGAACAAGGGTGAGGTCAACTGGCAAAACCTTTGCGGGTTCCTTGGTGAGCCGGTCCCCGACGCCACATGGCCTCATGCGAACCCCTATGGCGTGAAACAACGCCAGCAGAGATACCGAAAGGTCAAGAAACTGCTGGGCCTGAAACCCTGAGCAGCGCCTGATCGCCGGCAAGGCATGGTCAATAGCCGTATTCCTTGCCGTATTCCTCATGCCGATCAAGATACCGGCATTTGTTCAGGACAACACCCAGAACGTTGGTTCGGGCCGCCAGTTCCTGTTCGCATTTATCGACTTCCTCGATGGTGGACCGTTCGGCCTCGGCAATCAGCAGGACGCAATCCACCTGATCGAGAAACGCGATGGTGTCGTCCCCGGCAAACATCGGAGGGGTGTCGAGAATGATGATATCAGGCCTGTAGTTGGCTTCCAGGTTGTCAATGACGTGTGCCGCGCGTGCGCCTTGCAGCAATTCGGCCGGGTTGCGCGCAGGGGTCTGGTTGGCGCCAAGAAGCAGGTTGCGGCCGTAGCGCCGCATGTGCGCCTCGGGCTCTTCCTCGCCCCTGAGCACGCGGGAAAACTGGCAGGCGTCTTTCAGGCCGATGCTTCGAGCCAACGCGGGTTGGCGCATGTCCAGTTCGAGCAGCATCGAGAAAACGTCGCTTTGGCGCGACAGGCTGAAGGCGAGGTTCAGGCTGGTCATTGTCTTGCCGGCCCTCGCCGAGGGCGAGGTGATGGCAACGCGGGTCCACTTGTTCTGGCGCATCTTGTGCAGAAGCTTGGTGCGCATCACGTCGTATGGCACGCTGGCCGGGCTGGCCATGTGAGCAATCAGCCGGTGACGGTCCAGCACCTTCTCGGACGGGTTGATCGCGGGTATGGTTTTCCAAAGTTCTTCACGATCGCCCAAGGCCATGTCCGGGCTGAGCAAGAGCGCGTCAGGGTCGCGCGCCGCGCGGGCATCGCGCATGTCATCGGTGGCCGACACGGGGTGTTTCGCGTTCGGCTGGTCCAACCCCGAACGTGTTTCGCGAGCTTTCTTCAGCGCGGCCTGAATGCGTTCCATTCGATCTGTTACCCTGCCTGGAATACGGTTTTTAGCTGTTCGGCGATGCCGGAGAGTCCTGTCTTTTCGAGCAGTTTCTCGATCAGCAAATCCATCGGCAAATAGAAGACATGAAGAAGATAAAGGCCAACCGGGATGCCGATCGTGACAGTCAGCAAGGCCGTAGCAATAAGAATGCGCCGCCTTCGCACCTGACGATTGGTGCGAATATAGGGAATCGACGCGAAAGGTGTGATCCCCAGCCGGTTGCTGAGATCCACCGGGCGGCGGATGGAGCGGTTCAACATTTCCAACAGGAAGATAAAGGCCACCCCTAGTCCGATACCGCCCGCCACGCCCGCCGCGGCAATCTTCTTGCGCGGGGGGCTGGTGGGCACGCGTGGCACGGTGGCCTGTTCGACAACGGTGATCCGCTGGCCGCGCGATTGGGCCTCGATCTGGTCGCCGGTGCGGGCGGCGGCCAGATCGCGGGTGGCCTGCTGATACTGGATGCGCAGGTTTTCATAGTCGCGCTCCAGCGTTCCAAGCGCGATGGCGTTCTCCGGCGTGGCGTCGATGGATTCTTCCAGCCTGACCAATTCCTCTTCAAGCTGGGCCTTTTCCCCGACGATGTAGTCCATCTGGGAATCCAGATCGGCCAACTGGATTTCATAGGCCGAAAGTACTTCGCCACCTTCTCCGGCCTGCTGCTTTTGTCGCAACACGATCTTGGACGCGGCCTCGACTTGCGCACGCAGGGTTTTGACGCGCGGGTTCTGGTCGGAATAGATCACCAGGGCCGAGGCCAGCTGGTTCTGCAACTCTTGCAGGCGCTGCATTTCGGGGGTCAGGTCCTCGACCTCGACCGAGACTTCGCCGGTGCGTTCATAAAGCTCGGTCAGACGGGCGCGGCGATCGCGCAGAGCAGCCAGTTCGCGCTCCATCTGCAGGACGCGTTCCTGGAGAGAGGCCTGGCGTGAGCGCCTGAATTCCAAGCTGTCGGGCAAGGCGCCCTGTTTCGTTTTCTTGAACGTCAGGATCTTGGCCCCCTGTTCGGCCAATTCCTGATCGAGACGGGCGACCTCCTGCCTGAAAAACTCTAGCGTCTGCCCGGTGACATCGGTCCGCAGGCGGCGGTTTTCCTGCAGGATGCGCGTGACGAGTTCATTCGCCACCTGCGCCGACAGCCGCCCTGAGTCGGAGCGAAACGAGACGTAGACGAACGACGCGGCATCGCGGCGGCGCGGCAACGAGATTCCGATACGGCCGCGCATGTCGCTGACGATATTGTCGGCGCTGATGTCGGGTCGGTCCGCATAGACGTCGAAATCGCTCGCGATCTCGAGCAAGTTGGCCCGCGTCCGCACCCGTTGAGCAATGATCTCAAGCACCTCGTCGGTGCCGGCCCGCACGGTGGATTCGGCCAGATCATCGGGAATCTGCGGCGATTCAACCAGCAAGGTCGCCCGAGCGGAGTAGCTGGGCGGCAGCGTATAGGCGATGGTCGCGCCAATGGCGGCGACTGTGAGTGCGATCAAAAGAAAGTAATGAATTCGCCTGAAAAATAACGAAGCCAGAAATTTGATATCAGGAAGCATGAAGCTGTCTCTTGTTAATCTGCGGTCTCCTCTGGAAACGCACCCGCATAGAAGAATGCTCCATCGGCAAGAACTTCTTCAACTGTCGTCAGGGTAACCGTCTTTTGGTTTTTGGTAAAAGCATAAACCATTGAAAGATCACAAAGTTGGTTCACCAAGCGGGGGACTCCGCCGGTTTTTTCATGAATCCTGTTGCACGCGACCTCGGCGAACAGGTTGCGGGTCGCCCCGGCAACGCGCAACCGGTGCGCAATGTAGTCGCCCACCATTTGCCGATCCATGGCATCAAGGTGAAAGCTGGCGGCGATACGCTGCGCGAATTGCCGAAGCTCTGGGCGGTAGATCGTTTCGCGCAATTCCGGCTGCCCGACCAGCACGAGCTGCAGAAGTTCATCCTTGTTAGAATTGATGTTGGTGAACATCCGCAGTTCTTCGAGGGTTTCAATGCTCAGATTCTGGGCCTCGTCGAAGATGAGTATCACCCGGTTCCCGGCAGCGTATTCGGAAATCAGGTATTTCTGGAACGTCTCGAACAGGTCCACGTAGGTTGCGTCGCGATCGGCTGTCTGGTCAAGCGCCATGAGCACCCATCGCAGCAACTCCCCGCGCGACCCGTGAGCGTTCGAGATCAACCCGATTCTCACATCCTCACCGATGCCCTTGAGGAACTTGTGCAGCAACGTGGTCTTGCCCGCACCGACCTCGCCAGTGATCAGGGTGATCGGCGCGCCGGTGAGAGTGCCGTATTCCAGCATGGCAAACGCGCGCTTGTGGGCGGGAGACCAGAACAGAAAATCGGGGTCCGGCACGAGGGTAAAGGGGCGCGATGTCAGTCCGAAATGCTGTGTATATATATCAAGCGCGCCGCTCATGGATTTGATGTAACTCGATTCTCGCGCCTCATCCAATGTTTTGGGTGCACTATTCGTCTGTTTTCCCCTCGCGGCCAAGGCCGTGGCGTTCGGCGGCGGCTGGGTTCCGCCCCCTTGTGCCTCGGCGGGCCCTGGGCGAACGCTGCGAAAAATCGGGGCAGCATCTACCATCTTCGACTGCCGAGACTTGCGCAGACCCAATACGCCATGGCGCAAGGCCAAGCTGCGGGCACTGGTCGTTGCCGGCAAGGGCTCATGCGCCCGGTTCGCAGGATCGCGATCTGGAGAGAAAATATTATCCCGATACATCTGACCCTCTTGAAAAGCATTCACGATTGAACGGTTGAGACAGTGTATGAGCCTCGGGGTATTGCCGTGCGAGGCTACGACGCTGGCATAAAAGTATAACTGAATTGAATGCTTTGGCGATATGGCGACAGGACTGCGGTGATTTCGTGTCATTGCCCGCATGCAAGGGGCAGATGCAATGATTCGGGCTGTTTCCGAGTGGCACCAAATCCGCGCGGCTCACAATCCTGCCTTATTTCGGACAAAATCCACCCGAATGCTGAAATTTGTTTCGAGATTTGCACGCGGAAACTCGCTTAGGTTGTTTGATTGACTTTATAAACAACCTAAATTTGCATTTTGAATCTAGTCTTTGCTTATGCGATGGCTGGGTGTTAATCTATCTTAAGATAATTGAAGATTTCTTAAGTGAAGGGCAAACGGCTCCAAGCCGTTGCTTAAAAACAATAAATCAGAGCAGTAAAATAATTGATCCGCTGGCTTCTTTTTCAAGCCAGACAGTTGGATTTCGAGAGTGGTGTTGATCGCCTTTTTTGTGTGAGGATTTTTGAGGATTGGCTATTTATGACTGTTCAAGACAAAGATATCAGACCGAATTTCGAGATCATTGCCGCCCAGCCCCGCCTAACCGAGCCGCAGCAGAAGCAGCAACGCGATCGCGATCTCTATGCGCGCGTCTTCAAGCGTGTGCTGGATGTGGTCTTGGTGCTTCTGGCCTCGCCGATCGTTGTGCCGTTCGTCGCTCTTGTCGCGTTTCTGGTGGCTCTGGACGGGCATAATCCATTTTACAGTCAGAAGCGCGTTGGAAGGAATGGTCGGGAATTCCGCATGTGGAAGCTGCGCAGCATGGTTCACGACGCCGATGCGCAACTGCACCGACACCTGGAATACGATTCAGCCGCCCGCGCAGAATGGCGCGACAAGCAAAAGCTGACCAACGATCCGCGAATTACCACGATTGGCCGTGTCCTGCGCAAAAGCTCGATGGATGAGCTGCCGCAGCTTTGGAACGTGTTCATCGGGGAAATGAGCCTCGTCGGCCCGCGCCCGATGATGCCCGAACAGCGCGATCTGTATCCCGGCGTCGCGTATTTCGAGATGCGGCCCGGAATTACCGGCTACTGGCAGATTCTCGACCGCAACGAGACGCCTTTTGCCGCCCGCGCGTCATTCGATGTTCGGTATCACGCCGACATCAGCCTGGCCACGGATCTGCGGGTTCTGATGAAAACAGTTGCTGTCGTCCTGCGTGGCACTGGATGTTGAAACACGGCCTCGTGTGTTCATGATGCAAGGGCCATCCAGGGCAGTGACCTTGGGTGGCCTTGTTTCCTTTTGGCCGAAATCGGGCCTCGCTGTAATGTGTTGGTCAACAAGTGCCCGAAATCCGATTGATTCAAGTCTTGGAAAACTCAATGCGCCGACGTTCTGTTGCCCTGCCTGCCCTTGTCCTGAGTGCGATGGTCGCCCTTGCCGCATGTGAAAGCTCGGAAGAGCGGGCCCAGCGCCATTTCGAAACCGCCATGCAATTGCTGGCCGACGGCGATGCCGAACGCGCCTATGTCGAATTCCGAAACGTGTTCAAGCTGAACCCGCGCCACAAGGAAGCGCGCATGGAGTACGCCCTTGCGCGGCTCGAGGCGGGCGACAAATCCGAAGCTTACGGGCAGCTTTTGCGCCTGGTCGAGCAACACCCGGACGCCATCGAGGCCCGTATCATGCTGGCCGAGCTGGCAATTCAGAACCGCAAGTGGGAAGAAGCGAACCGCCATGGCGAGAAGGCGGTTGAGCTGGCGCCGCAGGATCCGCGCGTGACGGTGATCAAGACCGCGCTGCACTATGTCGAGGCGACCAAGGCAAGCGACACCGCCGCGCGAGCCGAACAGGCTGAGATCGCCCGCGCGGAAATGACCACCGCGCCGGACAATTTCATCGCCCGAAGCATCGTGATTGATTACCTCGCCGCGACTGGGAATGTCGAAGAGGCCCTGCCGCTGATCGACGAAGGGCTGGCGCAGCGACCCGAGGACTCCAACCTGCATCGGATCAAGCTGCAGGCGCAACTTCAGGCCGGCAAGACCGATCTGGTGGGCGACACGCTGCGCACGATGGTCGAAACATTCCCCGATGACGAAGACGCCCGGCGCATGTTGATCACCTGGTATATCCAGCAAGGTGACATGGAGGGTGCCGAACGGTTCTTGCGGGAACTGGCCGCGCGTCCCGATGCAGATGCCGGCGCGCATGTCGCCGTCGTGCAGTTCCTGCGCCGCGCCGAAGGCGAAGACGCTGCGCGAGAAGAACTGCAGCGTCTGATCGAGACGCAGGAATCACCCGCGGTTTACATCTCGATCCTGGCGTCGATGGATTTCGAGGCCGGCGACAAGGATGGGGCGATCGCCGCGCTGGAAAACCTGGTGGACGGAATTGAAACTCCGACCGTTGAGACGAATAATGCGAAATTCCTCCTGTCCCAGATGCTGGGGGCGACCGGGAATCACGTGGGTGCGAGGGCGCGGATCGAACAGATCCTGGCCGACGACAACTCCCATGTTCAGGCGCTCAAAGCACGGGCAAGTCTGCTGATCGAGGACGACAAGCCAGGCGAGGCGATCATCGATCTGCGAACGGCCCTGTCGCAGGACCCAGAGGATGCAGAAATCATGACCTTGATGGCGCGTGCTCATGAACGGGCCGGGGACCGCGCCCTGGCCGGAGAGCGGTATGCGCTGGCGGTCGAACTGTCAGACCGCGCACCGGCGGAATCGCAACGTTATGCCCGCTATCTCGTGGTCGAAGACCGACTGGATGCCGCCATCGCAGTGCTGACCGAGGCGTTGAACGAAACCCCCGAGAACGTGAGCCTCATAAAGATGGCCGCCGGATTGCACCTGCGCAACCGCGACTGGAACGAGGTTCAGCGCGCCATCTGGAAGCTGCGGAAGGTTGGCACCGAGGATGCGGTTGCGGCCGCCAATGCGCTGGAAGCGGAAATGCTGCTCTTGCAGGATCGGCTGGACGAATCCGTCGCGTTTCTTGAAAATCTGTCCAGCGGATCGGGCGACATTGGCGCGGTATCCGCCCTGGTGCAGGCGCAGTTGCGCGCGGGAAACATTGAGGCGGCCCGGGACATTATCGATGAGCGTCTCGAAGCCGCTCCAGATGATCCGGCACTGCGGTTCTTGCGCGCGGGCCTGCACGTCGTCGCAGGAGAACGGGCCGAAGCGGAAACCATTTACCGCGCACTTCTTGAAAACCACCCCGGCAGCGACGCCGTGATCCGGGCGCTTTACAGTGTCTTGCAAGCCGAAGACCGGCTCGACGATGCCCGCGCGATGCTGGAGAGCCAGCGAGCCCTCGCGCCCCAGGCGATGAATGTGCGGCTTTTGATGGCGGAACTTATGGAACGCGGCCGTGATTTCGATGGCGCGATCGAGATCTACGAGGAGCTGTATGACGAGAACAGCAACAACCTTATCGTCGCGAACAATCTGGCCAGCCTTATGGCTTCCCATCGAACGGACGACGAGAGCTTGGACCGGGCCTACTCCATTGCCCGGCGGTTGCGCGGCAGTGACATCCCGCAGTTGCAGGATACCTATGGCTGGATCGCGTTTCGCCGAGGCGATTTGAACGAGGCGTTGGCGCACCTGGAGCCCGCTGCCAAGGGGTTGCCCGATGATCCGCTGGTGCAATACCATTTGGCGCGCACCTACGTTGAGCTTGACCGGATCAATGACGCCCGCGTGCAATTGGAGAAAGCAATCGAGCTGTCCGGGGACGCGCCCCTGCCGCAAATTGAACAGGCACGCGAGATGCTGGACTCTCTGCCTGATCCTGTAAACGCCTCGACCGAATGATCCCGGTAAAAGAGGGTCCGATAAGCAGGGACGTGACTTGTCATTCAGATCACATCGATGGACCAAAAATTAAGGGGCCCGAAGGCCCCTTAACCGTGTCGCATCGCGGTTGACCGTTCGCGTCAGGCCGCTTTCTTCTTGCGGCGCACAGCGGCCAAGCCACCAAGCGCCGTCAGCAGAAGCAGACCACCGGCCGGAAGCGGAATAACCGAGATCCGCACGACCATGTCATCAAAGTCACTGTCGCCGCGGCCGTCACCGAAGAAGGCGAGCGCGTTCTTCGAATCTTCCAGGTAGAAACCCATGCTCAGCGGCACCGAGGTGCCCGAGGGCGCCCCACCGGTATTGTTGGTGATCGAGCCCAGGCTGACCGCCGGGTTGTTCGTCTTGAACGTCTCGAACGTCAGGTCCACCCACGAGGCCAGGTCGAAGCTCTGGATGCTGGCGCCGGCTGCGCCGGTGTTGCTCAGAGAGCCCCCTGCGAAGTTCATCGCAGCGTTCTTGGCCCCGGCCTCTTTCCCGAGGAACGTGATACGAACCGGCGCATCATTGTTAAGCATTAGACCATTGGACCCGTCGAACGCTTCGAAGCTCGAACCGCCAAACGCGAGAATGTCATCGCCCGCCCCAACGGTCGGAGCACCTGATACCAGCGCGGTGTAATCGGGATTGTGCTTGTTGGACCCAGATCCCGACAGTGTTTCCGTGGTTCCCCCAACAATTGATAATGACGCAGCGGTGGCGGCCGACGCGATAAACGCCGACGAAATGGCAGCGCCAACTGCTAATTTAAAGTTCATGTCAAAACTCCTTTTATCGTGAAACCGGCCCAGGCGTTTACGAAAATGATCGGGCATAAAAATTCGGCCTCAAGTGGTAACAGGATACTCTAAAGGGCCGTTTAAAAAAAGCCTTCAATGCTCTGCAAAGCCTTATCCGACACGATTGACGCGGGTGCGAGGGTAATTCATACGGGTGAAGGCCACCAAAAGGCATGCGAGCGGTGGAATTGATTACCTATCGTGAACAATTCGGTCATTCTTGCAGCATTGTTGCGAGGGACCACTTTTGACGAAGGGATTACCGAATCGCTTGGGCCACCCCTCACATGGAGCCATCGGTGGAACGTTTCTGGTATCTGTCACGGCTTTCCCCGCGTTGATCCATCGTGGCACAGACAAGGGCACGCAAGAAAGCCAAGCCAAGCACGCAAAACCCTGTGGCGACGTAAACCCCGAACGCCCCCCAAATCGACGCACCAAGAAAGAGGGATGAAAGGCTTGCCGCGGCCCCAGCGATCAACGCGGTAAGAACAAAAGCGATCATTGCACTATCTCGGCTCGGACGTCATGGATCAAAAACGCTTCCTATACATGAATATCCGTAGCACGAAAGCGGGTCAAAGTGGGTAAAGTGAATAAAAATAATGACATTTTCGTGTCCAACCTGTGGCCCGGCCACCTTTCGCCCTGACCGCGCCGAAATCTTGCCACAATCGCATGACCGCCCACAGGTTTGTTGTAATGCTGGCACTTCGCGGCGCGTACTTCGGTGTTCGGGCCCGAAAACCCAGAAAAACCTTTCGAAACGAAAATTTGCGGCGTATTTTTAATGTCGGAAGATTTGTCATCCCATAGATCGAAAGAGAGCCCGGCATGACACGTATATTCGCTTTTTTCGCCGTTTTTCTCAGTGTTTCATTCATGTCCCTGCCTGCGAGTGCGCAGGACAACTATCGGATCAAGGCCGGTGACGTGGTGCGCGTCGAAGTGCTGGAGGATTCCAGCCTCAATCGTGACGCGCTGGTGTTGCCCGACGGGCGCATTTCCCTGCCAATGGCCGGTTCGGTTTCGGCCAGCGGACGCACCGTGGAACAGCTTCGCAATTCGATCCGATCGCAACTGGCACCCAACTTCGCATCTGATCCAACCGTGCATGTCGCACTGAGCCGTCTGGCCCCGCCCGCCCCTGCGAGCGCCGCCTCGGCCCCGGCGACCGACACGATCTACATTCTTGGCGAAGTGAACAATCCCGGCGCAGTCGAACTGGAGGAAGGGACAACCCTGCTTCAGGCGCTGGCCGCCGTCGGCGGGTTTTCCAAATTCGCGGCGACCAAGCGGATCCAGCTGCGTCGCACCGATCGTTCGCGCGTGGAGCGGATCTACAACGTCAACTACCAGGACATTCTTCAAGGCAAAACAAGCATCGGGACAACCGTTCTTGCCTCGGGTGATGTGATCATCGTGCCGCAAAGGCGGCTTTTCGAATAGTCGAAGCCATTTCGGGGGCGCAGTGGTGAAAAGCAGAAGACTGATACAGGCAACAGTCGCTGGCGGACTCGCGTGCGTCGTCCTTCCTGCTTTCGCGCAGGAGGGCAGCGGGCTTCGAATGATTTTCGGCCTACAGCAGGAATTTGAGGCCGGCGACAACCTCTCCCTCGAAATCCCCTCGGAAGGCTCGACCGCGCTGTCGACTACGACGCTCTCGTTCGATCTGTTGTCGGAGACGCGCACGCAATCCCTGTCATTCGGTTTGGCCGGCAGCCTGCGCGAGGGCGATATCCCGCGCGGCAGCGACATTTCCACCGGCTTTGTCGATCCCGTCGTCACGCTTGGCTATAGCCGTGAGGCCGCCAATGCGCGCTTGTCTTTCGACGGTCGTTATCGTGAAAGCGACGTATCCTTCCTCGATCCGCTGGCGTTGCTCGTGGATGACACGGGCGTTCTGGTTCTGCCCGAAGATTTCGAAACGCTCAACGCGACGGGCACGCGGCGCAGCTACAACGTTTCCACAAAACTGGAGACCGGCATAGACGGACCGTTCGGCCTTGTTTTCGACGCCAAGGCCAGCGGGATTTCGTATGGCGATGGCGCGTCGGCGACGCTGGATGACTCTCGGCGCTACGGATATGGTCTCGAGGCGCGGCTGCGGTTTTCGCCGGTCACTACGGGATTTGCCGGGTATGATCGCGATTATTACGAATCCGACGATGCGCAGGATTCGGAGAACGAGACAGACGCTTTCGAAATCGGTGTGAACCATGCTCTTTCGCGGCGGGCCTCGATCGAGGTGGCGATCGGCTACAGCGAAAGTTCGGAAACCGAAAACCTTGTCACCACAAAAAGCGACGGACTGACTGGCCGGGTTGTCTATGGTCTTGAGATGCCGAATGGGGCGCTTGACCTATCCTACGAGGCGACGCGAGATCAGGACGGCAAACGCGAATTCGTGCGTTTTGACAGGTCTTTCGAGCAACCCCTAGGGGTATTCTCTTACAACATCGGCGCAACTCGCAAGGGCAGCGGCGACCCTGACCTCATTGGTGGGCTGACCTGGCGTCGCGACCTGCCGGCCGGTCGCATCACCCTGGGCATGAAGCGCGGCGTCACCGTGAACGACAACGACGACGAGCGGATTTCGACCACGGCGACCTTCGGCTACCTGTATCAGATCAATCAACTGTCCAGCCTAGGCTTCGACGCGTCCTACGGCCTGACGGAAAGCAGCGCATCCCGGAACGACACGCAGCGAACCGACCTGACGACCAGCTACAACTACGCGCTGACACCGGATTGGTCATTGAGCACGGGGGTTTCCTACCGGGTTCGGGACGAAGACGCCGCTGGACGCTCGGACTCGACCTCGGTTTTCCTTCGGATCGGGCGCGAATTCACCATTTTCCGATGATCCATCGGCGGCGGGCCTGAAAAGGGCGGGCTATTGCAAGCCTTAGCAAGGGATGCTCATCGGGCGCCATGACCTATAGCCAGTCTTTTCCGCTCCGTTTACCGCTTGCTCTCGTTCTGCTCATTCTGCCCTCTGCGGGGATCGAGCTGGCCTTGCAGTTGGCGGACTGGGGGCTGATCGGCACCCCCCGCTGGCGGGGGCTTGCCTACCAGTTCGGTGCGTTCTGGCCGGGTTTGTTGTCGGGGTGGCGACCGAACTACACCGTGCAGCCGGAGGTGATGTTTTTCAGCTATGCTTTTCTGCATGGCGGGCTGGTGCATCTGATCGTCAACATGATCGCGCTTGTTTCACTGGGGGGCGCGGTAATCGCACAGGTGGGCCAATGGCGGTTTCTGCTGATCTACGCCGTGTCGGCCGTTTTGGGCGGTGCGGCCTTTGCGATTCTGTCGGCCAGCGGGTTTCAACCAATGGTTGGCGCCTCGGGATCGCTGTTCGGGTTGGCGGGCGCGCTTGTCGTCTGGGGTGTTGTCATCACGCTTCACCAGCGGGCTGGGATCTGGACAACGATTGTCGCCATCGCCTGGCCGGTGGGGCTCCTGACAGTTCTCAACATCGTGATGTATGTCGGCACCGACGGGGCGGTCGCTTGGGAAACCCATCTCGGCGGGTTTCTGGCCGGGGCCGTTGTGGCGCTTTTCATGTCACCACGAGCGGAATAGCGAGAGCGTTGACGCCTATTGCCCGTCCACTGCATGCTTGTCCGGCACGGAGCCGAGTGCGGCCGATGACACGGCAGCGCGCGTGACCTGCGCTGCTTCGGTCGGCTTTTGATCCTCGATGATATCCTCGTAGCCGATGCCCAGCCCGACGCGCAGGTCAATATATGCCAGCGCCAGGTCGCGCAAGGCGCCCGCTTGCCGCGCCCGAGCGGCCGACAATGAACGTTCCCGGTCGATCACGTCCAGCACGGTTGCTTCGCCCCCCTCGCTGACTAGGCGCCGCGACAGTTCGAGCGCACGTTTGTTCAGTGACACCAGATCACCCGTGGTGTTCACGGTGTCGCGCGCCGCCTGAAGGCGTGTCAAGGCGTTCTCCACCTCTTCAACTGCGGTCAGAACGTTCTGGCGCCATTGCAGATAGGCCTGCTGTGCGCGCGCTTCGGCCGCGTCGGCCGAGGCGACAAGGGCCGGTTGCGCAAAGACCGGCATGGTCAGTCCCGCCACGATCCTTTCGTTCCATGATCCGCTTTCAAGCGGCGCGGTGATCAATCCGCTGAGATTCAGGCTGGGATAACGGGAGGCCTGCGCCACCCCAAGATCTGACACGGCGGCGGCATAGCGCCGTTCGGCAATGCGTATGTCTGGCCGGCTTCGCAACAGGTCGGCGGGCACGCTGGCTTGGCCGGTCTGGCGCGGCAGCGGTTGTTTGCCTTGATACCCCAGATCCACACCAAGGGTGCCGACGGGCTGACCCAGAAGGGTCGAAATACGATTGCGCTGCGCGATGATGCCGGCCCTTATGTCCGGGACCTCGGACCGGGTTTCCGAGACAAGGGCGCGCGCGCGCAACACGTCGAGCTGGGTGGCGGCACCGGCCTCGAGCAGTGTGTTGAGATCGCGCAAGGTGCGGCGCCGCGATGCCAGATCCTGCTGGCGGGTCTCAAGGCTGCGTTGAAGGAAGCGCATCTGAACGTAGGCGTTACCCAGTTCAGAAAGCAACAGGCGGCGGGCCTCGTTTTCCCCGAGTTTTGCGGCTTTAAGTCTTTGACGCGCGGCGCGGCTGGCCCATTGAGTACGCCCTGCCAGGCCGAAATTTGCCTCGATTCCGGCCGAGGCGGTGTCGGAGCCGTTGGAATTGCCACGCGCCGAGGCGGTGGCGTTACCGGTGATCGCAACACTGTCGCGGCGCAAGATGGCTTCAGCCTCGCGGATACGTTGGCGGGCCTGCGCAACGCTCAGGTTGCCGTCCATTCCGGCGTCAACAAGGCGGGTGAGAACCGGATCATCGAAATCAAGCCACCAGTCCAGATCGGCGCGGCTCACTTTACTGACCGGCTCCAGCAACGAGTAGCGGTCGGGAAGGTCTATTTCAGGGAATTGGTACGTTGGACCGACAGTGCATGCCGACAACGCCCACCCCGCGCAAACGCATAAAAATATACGCATTGAAAATGCCTGTTTTCTGCCTCACGAGCCATCACGCACGCATTTTCTGCGCATCTCTAACTTGGCTCGTTTGCGAGTTTAGCAAAAAAAGGGCCATTATTCCACGGCCTTGTCCGCTTTGCACAGGTTCGCCCGTACTGTTGCGTATTTACGTCAGCGCCGAATTCCATCCTATTCGCGAAAGGCACGGTGGAAAAACCGGGCCATCGGCTCGACCAGGTAGGCAAGAGGCGAGCGCGCTCCGGTTTGAATGAAGCACTGCACAGGCATTCCCGGCAACAATGTCTGATCCTCGAGTTTGGAAATCTGGGTGCTGTCGGGCACAATTTCGACCGAGTAGTACGCCTGCCCAGTGGCCTCGTCACGCAACACGTCCGCCGACAGGCTGCGCACCGCACCCTTGAGTTCGGGAACGTCGCGCTGGTCGAAGGCCGAGAATTGCAACGAGGCCTCCTGCCCGGCGAACACCTCGTCGATATGGATCGTATCGACGCGCGCCGAAACGACCAGCGGCTGATCCTGCGGGATGATGTACATCAGCGGCTGCGCCGGCTGAACCACCGATTGCGTGCCAAACACCTGAAGGCCGTACACAATTCCGTCTACAGGGGCGCGGATATCGAGCTTGGAAATGGTGTCGCGAAGGCTGAGGCGGCGCTCGGACAGCTCGATTTCACGGAATTCCAGATCGCGCAGCCGGGTCACCGCGTTCTCCCGACGCTGTGTCGTAAGCTGCAGCAGCGCGATCCCGTTGCTGGTTTTCTGGCCGCGGAGCTCTGCCGCTTCCGCCTCCAGCCGCCCGATCTGGCCTTCCAGCCTGGCCAATTCGCGTTTCAACTCGCTCACGCGAGAGGCGCGCGTGAGGTTCTTGTCGAGCAGCTGGAGTTCAGAGTCGAGATCCTCCTGGACCAAGGCCGCCTGTTCGTTCAGGGCATCAAGCTGCGCCATCAGGCCCGCGATCCGGTCCTCGATCTGCTGGTTCTGCTCCTTGAGCAGGCTGACTTCCTGTTGCAGGGAGTCATTGCGCGATTGGAACAGGGTGCGTTCGCCCTGCAGCAATTTCTTGATCTCCGGTTGCGTTTCAGCCTCTTGCAAAAGCACGGGATCAAAGGAAATGGACTGCGCGCTGTCCCGTTCGGCCTGCAGGCGGGATTTGCGGGCCGAAAGTTCCCGCAATTGTGCCTCTACGATGCTCAATTCTGATTTCTGGCGGCTTCCATCCAACTGGATCAGGATATCGCCTTGTTCGACGCGGTCGCTCTCCTTGACCAGCACGGTTTCGACCACACCGCCTTCGGGGTGTTGCACGGCCTGTCGGTTGGTTTCGACCTTCACCTGCCCCGGCGCGACCACAGCGCCCGACAACTCGGCCCGGACCGACCACACTCCCAGCCCTCCCACCAGCGCGATCAGCGCAAGAATGCCGGCGGTCAGGGGGAACACCCCCTTCCATTTCGGATCTTCGTCCTTGTTCGGATTGCTCACGGCGCCACCTTGTTCGACTTGCTTGCCTGCGCCGTCGCAAGGCGGGGTTTGCGGGGGTCGGCGACTGTCTTGGACAGAACCTCGTCTCTTGGCCCGAAGGCAACCGCCACCCCCTTGTCCATGACGACCAGCATGTCGCATTCGGCAATCGCCGCCGGCCGGTGGGTCGTGATGATCACGGCTTTGCCTCGTTGCTTGAACCGTTTCACCGTCTGGTTCAGAGCCTCCGATCCGTCGGCATCCAGCATTGAATTCGGCTCGTCAAGAATCAATAGAACCGGATCACCATAAAGCGCGCGGGCCAAGGCTATCCTCTGGCGCTGCCCCCCGGAAAGCTGGTTTTCACTGCCCTCGAGATATGTGTCATACCCATCGGGCAGTTGGGTGATCATGTCGTGCGCGTTGGCTTGCTTTGCGGCCTCGACAACGCCCTTCGAGTCGGCTTCAAGCGACATTCGACGAATGTTTTCCGAGATCGTTCCGGCGAAAAGGCTGACGGTCTGAGGCAGATAACCAACATGGCGGCCAAGGTGCATTGGGTCATATTGATTCAGGGTCGCGCCTCCCAGCCGAACCTCACCGGCAGCCAAAGGCCAATATCCTGTCAGCACGCGCGCCAGACTGGATTTGCCCGAGCCGCTTTTGCCGATTATGCCTAGGGCGTGTCCGGGCTCCAGCGTGAAGGAGACGTTGCGCACCGTCGGTTTCTTGGCGCCCGGCGGCATGACGGTGACCCCGTTCGCCTGCAAGCGCGCCGGAGGCACCGGGAGTTCCGTTCGGTCCGGCGACAGGGGCACCGTCGCCAGAAACCGTTCAAGCGTTTTCCACCCGGCGCGTGCACGTTGCAGGACCGGCCAGTTGCCCATGGCCTGTTCGACCGGCGCAAGGGCGCGCCCCAGTAGGATGGAACCCGCGATCATCGAACCCGGTGTCATCTCTCCCTGCAGCACGAAATACGCGCCCAGACCCAGGATCGCGGATTGCAGGAACAACCGGAATGCCTTGGTAAGCGAGGTGAATATTCCGGTCCAGTCATTGGCCTTGATGTTCTCGCGCAACGCCAGATTGCGCAGCCGCTTGTAGCGAACCAGCAGGCTGTCACGCATGCTCTGGCTGAGCGCCACTTCACTTGAAGCCTGGGTCTGCTCGGCAAAGGCGTGGGCCCGTTGCGTCGCAATCTGCGACATACGCACCCGATAAGAGGTGACCACCTGGTTCAAAAGTGCCAAAACCACGATCACGCTTGCACCCGCCACGGCGACCCACCCCAGAACGGGATGGAAGATGAAGATCGCGGCGATGAAAAGCGGGGTCCACGGCATGTCCATGATCGCGGTCAGAACCGGGGAAACGAACAGGTTTTGCAACGCGTCCAGATCCCGGATCACGGCGGTGCAAGCCGGGCGCTCATGCGGGTTGACAGACCTTTGCAGCGTCGCCCGGAATAGCCGCGCATCCAATGCCGTCTGAAACCGCGCCCCGACCCGGGCCATCACCCGGCCGCGGGCATAGTCCAGCACGGCCATCAAGCCATAGAGCATCGTGACCAGCAGCGACAACGCAACCAGTGTTTCCACAGATTTCGAAGCCAACACCCGATCGTAGACCTGCAACATGTAAAGCGGGCCGGTGAGCATCAGGATGTTGACGAAAACCGAGAATACGAAAGCCCAAGTCAACAGCCACCGGCCCTTGCGCCGCGCGGCCTGAAGCTCAGGAAGCCCCGTGTTTCTCTCAGTTGCCATGCGCGCCCCAGAGCCTGTGGCTCAATTCAATTCCGAAAAGAAACTGGTTGATTGATATACGGAAACAATTGCCGAAAATTATATGACGTTTTCCCTGAACTGTTTCCAGAAAAAACGGGGAAAAGAGCCAAAAGTCGCCAGTTAACTATCCGCATGGTCTGACGCGGACCTTTATTCGGTTGTCGCACCCTCGCACTGCATTGACAGTGCTGTCTCGAGTGCGCGGACGTCAACCTCGAAAGACTGCAGTGAAAATTTCACGAAGGGCCTGGACAGATCATAGGCCGGCTCGACATGTTCGGGCTTGATCTTGCCCCTGACGCCTGTCCACGCGCATCCGACCTGATGCGCCATCACGCGGAAATTGTCTGTCATGTGACCGCACGGAAAAAGCTCGATCACGCCGGTCAGACGGGACATCCCCGAACGATAGAGCAACGGCGCCAGCCCCGCGCCATGAATGGCCACAATATGCTCGGCCCGTTCGAACAGCCTGAACTGGTCGGCCACGCCGAGATCCTCGGGGTAGACCTTGGTGTAGCCGCGTTGCGCGAGAAAGGCTTCGACCTCGGCCTCGTTCTCGAGGTTGCGGGTATTGCGCCGGGACACGAACGCACGCCTTGGCAGACTGCCTTGCCGGCCGTCGCGAATTCCGGCGCTGTCCAGCGTTTCGGTCGGAAAAGGCAGATGGGCCCATTGGGCCCGGATCGACCGGCATTTGACCCAGTGGTCTGTTTGGAATGTCATGGCATCACCGTGAACCGGGACATCGGTGCACAAGGTATGCAAGCCGAAAAAGTCCGCGGCGTGCTGTATGAAGCCGGGCGTTTTACGCGGCAGGATCAAAAGCGTATCCGCGGGATGCAGACCCAATTCGTGTGTGATGTTGAAATAGATCGGCAGGTGGTCGTTCAAAAAATGCGCCCAGTTTTGCGGAAACTTGAGCCGGAAATCGAACAGGATCTTGTTGTCGATGTGGATTGGGCCTGAACGGGGACTGCTTGCGCCCAGATATCGGCGAAGCCCCGTTCTGGCGCTTTGCGCTTGGAAGGATAGCGTCACGTTCTTTTCCAAGGCGCACCAAAACTCTCCGCCGCCCACGCTTTTGGAGGGCAGGTGAATGATTTCACAGTCAGGCACCACGCGATCGATGAAATACGACCGCGCGGAAACCATCACATCCGCCGGACACTGGAACGGGGCAAATACCCAAGTGGCCGATACCTGCTTCATGGAACCCTTATCCTTTTCGCGGCTGGCGAATATGCAAGGGACGCACGCCGGAAACATTTTCGCCCCGTCGCGCGGTGACTGGGCGCGGGGACGTGGGACTGTCACGCTCAGGACGCGGACGGGATTGAAGCATGCTGGTCGCACCTTGTTTTTCTCCCGCCTTCGCCGTCTGGTAGCGTCCCATCAGCGCCCCGGCGACCAGCCAGATGACAGGCGAGATACTCGCGTTCGGGATCAGGTTGATCAGGGCGCCCCCCATCACAAGGCAAAGGCCCGAGGTGGCGGCGCTCAAATTCAGCCGTTTGCGATTGAATGCCAGCAGAATCGTGGACATCCCCAGCAGCCCGAACTGCGCGATGTATCCAAGCCATCCATAGACCCCTGCTATGATCACCCAGTAGCCGTCGGTTATGCTAATATCGCGGCCTTTTTCATCGCGAACGCGATTGCGGCCCCAACTGCCCCAACCAGCCAAGGGTTTGCGGTTCGCACGCTCGAGCAACAGGTCTTCATTGTCGAACCGAACCTGCAGGGACGCGGCCCGGTTCGGATCGACCTGCTGGACCAAGGCATGAATCCTGTCGGTCGGGATCACATCTGCGCCGCGCAGCATCGGGAATAGAAGCACCGTGCCCGCGATGGCCGCGGCCAATAGCATCTGCATGCGGATGGTGAAAAAGAATATGGCCGGCACCAGCAGGGCGACGACGATAAAGGCGGTTACGGTTTTGCAAAGAACAACGACGAAACACAGGTAAATGCCAGCGATGAGCCAGCGGGTCGCCTGGTTCGACCCCAGTTTTTCGCGCCACAGCGCCATCGCTGCAATGGCCGCCAAGGCGAACAGGATGGCCACCCAGATCCCGTGAAACAGAAAAATGACCGGGCGGAAGCCACCATATCTGAACTGCTGGGAAAATGATCCGATGTTGATTCCATAGATTTGCTTGCTCAACTGCGGGCTCATCCGCACTTCCCAAAGGGCCAGCAGAGAATACCCCAATGCGGCCACGACAAAGACTGTCAAAAGCACCACATGGCTTTCGGCGCTGGCCAGATAGCGCCGGGCCAGCAGGAACGGCGCCAGCGCGACAAGCAGGTCGAGATTCAGCGACAGCCCGTCATACAACCGCATCCCGGCCTTGTAGGTATAACCGTCATAGATCGCCTCTGCATTGGTCAGAGTCGTGATGATCGGTGAGATGAAGAGCAAGATGATCAGCGACCAGAACAAAAGCCGCCCGCGCCGCACGACGAATTCGTGCTTGCCGCTGCACGTTGCCCCGTCCCGAACACGCGGCATTGGGGCGCCCTGCGCAGGTTTTCGCGTCACGACATAGCACATGATCGCCGCGAAAAGGCTGGGGACCAGCGCCTTGTTCCAACCCGGCAGCATCGGCAGATCAAACGCCGTGAAGCGTGGCAAAAGCATGTAACCGGCGATGATCGACCATGCCAACGCCTCGTCAAGCGGGCGCTTGCGGAACAAGATGACAACAACCAGCGGCCACAGGTAAAGGGCAAGATATGCGAAAGTCGAAGGCATGAAATCAATGCTCGGTCTTCAATGGCCGCGTGTTTGCCGAGGCGGTCAAATAATCCACCCCCCATCCTTCATACGAGGTTTGGCGCAATCTAGGAACCATGCATTATCCCGGCGGAAAGAAGTCGCCGCGACGCACATACCAATCCTGGCACGGGGCAAGCATTGTTTCGCGTCGCAAGACAGGGCTTTACGGGACAACCATGGGATTCCTATAGTTGGGCATTGATCCAGAGTTTCGGATTTTTCTTGGCAATTCGTACGGCTCTTACGCCAGACATGCACAAAGTCGTTGTTTCGATCATAAATTACCGGACGGCGGAGATGACGATCCGCTGCATTCAGTCCGTGCTCGACGATCTTGCGGGGATCGACGGCCACGTCGTCGTGGTTGACAATTGCTCGGGCGACGGCTCGGTCGAGACGATCGCGGCATGGATCGAGGATTTGCCGGACGGCGCTCCGGTCAGCCTTGTTCGGTCGGCCACGAATTCGGGGTTCTCGGGCGGCCACAACCAGGGGATCGGTGCCCGCAAGGCCGAATTTTACCTTGTTCTGAATTCTGATGCGATCGTGCGTCCGGGCTTTTTCTCGGCAATCCTGGCCGCGGCGGAGACCCACCCCGAGGCCGGACTTCTCGCGCCTTGTATCGAAACGGACGACGGTGAACCGCAAGTCAGCTGTTTCCGCTTTCCCTCGCCGGCCAGCGAAATGATGCGCGGAGCTCAGAGCGGGCCAGTCAGCCGCATCCTGGCGGGGCATCAGGTGGCGCTGTCTATGCCCCCCCGTGCAGACCAGATCGAATGGGCCAGCTTCGCGTGTATCCTGTTGCGGGCGCGGATGCTGGCACGGATCGGCCCCATGGACGAAGGGTATTTCCTTTATTTCGAGGATGTCGAATACTGCTGGCGCGCGCGTCAGGCAGGGTGGCGCATCGCCTATGTGCCAGAAGCCCGCAGCGTGCACTACCGAGGCGGCAGCGGACCCGTGAAAGCCCTCGCGAGAGAACGCAAGCGGCTTCCGCCATATTACTATGCCTCGCGAACTCGGCTGTTTCGTCAGACACGCGGTGTTTTCGGGCCTTTTCTGGCCAATGCCGCGTGGTTCTCGGGCCGTGTGATCGCACGGCTCCGGGTGCTGGCAGGGAAATCCGTCCCGCCCAGCAATGCGCATGAGGCGCGCGATATCTGGATCAACGTCCTGTCGCCCCTCGGCGACAGGCGCGAAACCGGGGCTTGATTGATGCCCCTGCCTGATTTCCTCCTTGTCGGTGCCATGAAATGTGGCACCAGCACTCTGGCGGCACAGCTTGGCGCCCAGCCGGGCCTGTTCATGACCGACCCCAAAGAGCCGAATTTCTTTTCCGACGATGCAATCTTTGCCAAAGGGCGGGATTGGTATGAACGCCTGTTCGACCAGGCCGGGAGGGACATCAAGGGCGAGGCCAGCACACACTACACCAAGCTGCCGACCCATCCCGCGACCCTCGGGCGCATGCGCGCGATGCTGGACGCCCCTCGGATCATCTACCTTATCCGTGATCCGGTGGCGCGCGCGGTGTCGCACTATATCCATGAATGGACGATGGGTGTCATGTCGGGGGAAATTGAACGGGCGTTCGCCGAGCATGCCGAATTGATCGAGTATGGCCGCTATGCGATGCAGATCGCGCCCTATGTCAAGGCTTACGGCAAGGACAATGTTCTGATCCTGAGCCTTGAAACGATGAAAGCCGCACCGCAATCCACGCTGGAACGGGTTTGTGAGTTCCTCGGTCATGATGGCAGGCCCGAATGGCGCGAAGACCACGCGCGGGTCAATGCCTCCGGCGAGCGGGTCAAGCGCTTTCCCATGCACCGGCTGGTGTTCGACAATCCCGTCGCGGCAACGCTGCGCCGAACACTGGTTCCGCAATCCATCCGTGATCGGATCAAGAAATCGCGCCAGATTCAGGATCGGCCCGAGCTGACCCCTGCCCTGACGCACAAGTTGCGGACCATTTACACCAAGGATTTCGCACGCCTGAACGAGTTGTTCCCCGAGCGCGAGGATTTGCGCGCCAGCTATCCGTTTCTGACCAATGCAGGATGATCCGGCCACGGGCGCGGTCGTCATTGGCCGCAACGAAGGAGACAGGCTGATCCGCTGCTTCAATTCGGTTCGCGGTCGAGTGGCGCATATAGTCTATGTCGACTCCGGCTCCACCGACGGCAGCGTGGCCGCCGCCCGCGCGCACGGGGTTCACGTCGTCGAGCTTGATTTGAACAAACCGTTTACCGCCGCCCGGGCACGCAACGAAGGCCTTGCGGCGCTGCTGGACTTGTCGCCGGTTGAGTACGTGCAATTCATCGACGGCGATTGCGAGTTGCAACGGGGCTGGCTCACGGTCGCGCTGCCGTTTCTGCAGAGCTCGAAGGATGCTGCCGTGGCCTTTGGTCGCCGGCGCGAACGTTTCCCAGAAGCCTCGGTCTACAACCGCCTGTGCGATTGGGAATGGGACCGCCCGGTTGGCGAAGCGGAATCCTGCGGCGGAGATGCCCTGATGCGCACTCGCGCACTGCAGCAGGTGGGCGGTTACAATCCAAACCTGATTGCAGGTGAAGAGCCGGACTTGTGCGTGCGGATGCGCGAAAAGGGTTGGCGCATCTGGCGGCTGGATCACGAAATGACCCTGCACGACGCAGCGATGACACGGTTCGGCCAATGGTGGGCCCGCACAAGACGGGCCGGCCACGCCTTTGCCGAGGGTGCGGCCCTGCACGGCTCGGGGCCCACCCGGCACTGGGTGCGCGAAACCCGAAAGGCCGTGATTTGGGGACTGGTGTTGCCGTCGATGATCGTGCTTGCCGCATTGATACTGGGCCCTTGGGGTTTGGTCGGGCTTGCGATCTATCCCCTGCAACTGGTGCGGCTGGCCCTGCGCGAGGGTGGTGGCAAAGCGGCATGGGAGCGGGCCTTTTTCCTGGTAATCGGCAAATTCCCCGAAGCGTTGGGTGTGGTGCAGTACTGGTGGGGCCGGCTGTCGGGCCGGCGTGGACGTTTGATCGAATACAAGTAACGACACCCCTCAGCGAGTGTCGCGCGCTGATGCTTCGGTTCTGGGGCCTTGATACCCTCAAGGAGATGGCGACTGTCAGCCTTCCGCAGCGTTGCGCAACAATGTCTCATGCGCTGTGCCGCGCACGGCTTGAAGGCAGTCTTCGAAATTCTCGATCACTTGATTGGCAGGCGCGCGGATGATCTTGGTCATGCGCTCGCGTGTCGTGACAGGCGCGACCCCCAGAAACCCGAACACGCTTTCCATGATCCGCTGGCGGCTTTCCGGCTCCGCGAACAACTCATCGTAACGGATGACGAATTTGCGATGGTCCGGCAAGCGCGCCAACATGGCGTCGAGATCGGCGTTCTCGGCTTCGATATCGCACAGCAGGGCGGCGATGCGATCCGGGTCGATGTGCAGAGTGCGGGTCTTGCCACCTGACCCGCCTCGCGCGGCAACCACACCTGTGGCGCCCAGCATCGCATTGGAAATCATCCGGTCCACAACGTTTTCACGGACCAGGCCAATCACCTTGATGTCCGGTCGTGCGTCAAGGTAGCGCGTCAGCCCATAGCGTCGGAAGTTGAGCGAAAAGTCCTTTATGCCGAATGTCTTGAGATCGCGCCGCCGCTTCGCGGACGCGCGCTGACCAGCCATCGTCTTGCTCAGCGATCGGAGTGCATTCACGCTGCGCAGGAAAGTCGGCGAATACAGCACCCAATCCAGGAATGCCTCGTCCGATCGGGGCAGCAAAAAAGTCTTGCGCTGCAGCTTTCGGATCGTGTTCCACTCACCAAGGACTTCTCCGAAGTTCAGCACCTCGGGGCTTTGATTGAGCATGTCTCGCAGAGTGTTGCTGCCGCTGCGGCCAAGCGTGAGGATGACGTGGTGCTCCATGATCAGGCTTCGGCTCCGTTGCGGAATGGCATTCAGCGCCCCCTGTTCCATTCCTTGCTGTCCCCGCGCAGGCGCACCGCGACATGCACGCCGGCATAGACAAGAAAGGATACAGGCATTGTCAAAAACAGTCTTGCCAGTCTTGTGCGCGTGACCCGGGCCTTGCCCTCGCGGGCGGGCATGTCCGGGTAAAGCCTGTGGATTTCGCGCACTCCCGCATCCTGCCTGCGCCGCACCTTGACGAGGTTGGCAAAGCCTTCGACCATCGGCCAGTGATAGCGCGCAGGCACCTCGATGCGTTCATCCGGGGTGAAAAGCAGCCGCACGTAGGTATCGTCGGAAATGATGTCCGGGAACTCTCCCCATCGCCCGCGCCCGGCCCGATTGACGGCGAATAGCCCCGCCCCCACCGCACCGCCCTGCACGAAGGGTAGCCGCGTCCAGAACCGGGCGTAGCGCCGGGTGATCCAGGTTTTCGCAGGCGCGACATTCAGTGTGCCGGTCGCATAGCGCGGTGCACTCGTCGCCAGTGCGAGCCGGATCTGGCCCAGCACTCCGCTGTCCAGTCGCACGTCCGCATCGAGAAAGACCAGCTCGTTCCCCTTTGCGGCACTGTCCCCGGCGTTGAGTGCGTTGACCTTGCCGGCGCGGGGCACATCAACGATGACCAGCGACCAACCGCGCGCGTCGAAGCCGGGCCGGTACGCGGCTGCGACATCGACGGTTCGATCAGTGCAGGCATTGGCCGCCAATATCACCTCGACCGTTCCGGCGCTGTCATCCTGGTCCAGAAGAGATTGCAGGCACGGCCCGATATAGGCCTCCTCGTTGCGGGCCGCTATGATGACGGACAGGATACCGTCCGCTTCCTGTTCATCCGTTCCATCCAGTTTGGCCTGCGCCGCCATATGTTTGAATCCCTTTGCCCGCGTCGTCCGTGGAACGTGTGAGGTGATCAGATCGATAGCCGGTTCCGGCCTCTTCTGTCGATGTTCCGACCCAATTTCCCCCGCCAGCACCGAAACATTGGACGGGCTTGCAGCGCTGGTCTACAAAAATAGCAAGGCGCCTTGGTGGGTAGCCTGAAGGTTTTTGTTTTTTTTGAGGACAAGCATTTCCCCGATACGGCCATATTCATGACAAGCACCTGGGGCAGGAAGCCCAAATGACGCGGATTGGCATCATAGGCACGGGCTTTGTGGCCGATCTTTACATGCGGTCACTGGAAACGGCGCAAGGTCTCGATCTGATTGGCGCGCATGACGTGCGCGATGCGCGTCTGTCGCAATTCTGCGAATATTGGAACGTGAAAGCGTTCGAAACCCGTGACGCCCTGCTGTCGGCGATAGGCCCGGGAGGGATCTTGCTTAATCTCACCAACCCTTTGGCGCATTACGAGATCAGCAAGGCCGGGTTGGCCGCAGGCTGCCATGTGTATTCCGAGAAACCCCTGGCGATGCGGATGGATCACGCCCAGGACCTGCACGCACTTGCCGCCAAGGCGGGCCTTATGCTGGCTTCGGCCCCCTGCAGTTTTCTGGGCGAGGCCGCGCAGACCGTCGGGGCGGCCTTGCGCGGGGCCGTAGCGGGGAAACCCAGGCTGATCTATGCCGAGCTGGACGATGGTTTCATTCCACAGGCACCCTATGCCAAATGGCAAAGCGAAAGTGGCGCGCCGTGGCCCGCAGGCGATGAGTTCAGGGTAGGATGCACGCTGGAACATGCAGGGTATTACCTGACATGGCTGATCGCACTTTTCGGATCGGTGCGCACCGTGGTCGCGGCCTCAAGCCGGCAGGTCAGCGACCAGCTGCCGGTGGATGATCCGGCACCCGATGTTTCGGTGGCGATCCTGTTTTTCGCGTCGGGCGTGATGGCGCGGCTGACATGCTCAATCATCGCGCCGCACGATCACGCCCTGCGGATCATCTGCGACAAGGGCGTGATCGAACTGGACGAGGCCTGGAACAACGCAGCCAAGGTCCGGTTTCGTCGGCGCTTCGCAATACGTCGGCGGCTGGTATCTGCACCGTTTGCCCGCACCCTGCGTGTGCCCGGGCCGACCCGTCCCAAGACTGGCCGGTGGGGCTCGGCCTCGATGAACTTCATGCTGGGCGTTTCCGAAATGGCCGAGGCGATCGTTCAGAACCGCCCATCGCGCATGTCAGCGGACCTTGCCCTGCACCTCACTGAAGTGACCTTGGCCATCCAGAACGCGGGCGAAACGACCGGGGCGCAAACGATGCGAAGCAGGTGTGACCCGATCCAGCCGATGCCGTGGGCGCAACGTCTGAAAAGGGGCCGGCGATGAGCGATGCCATCAGATTGGGAATCGTCGGTACCGGCCGAATGGCGGCCAGGATGGTGCAGGTCGTGACCCTTGCGCCGGACCTGGTGGTGCAAGCGGTAGCCTCGGGACAACCTGAGCGCGCCCGATGGTTCGCGGCGCAATGCGGGACGGGCGATGCGATGGAGACGGTCTCGCAGATGGTCGCAAGCGACCGCGTGGATGCGATATACGTGGCCGGTCGCACCCGGGATCATGCCGCCGTCGCGCACGAGGCCGTGCGCGCGGGCAAGCCCGTACTGGTGGAAAAACCACTGACCGCCGACCCCGACACCGCGCATGCACTGGCCAAAGCGGCCAGCGAATCAAAGTGCCTTCTGGTTGAAAACCTTTGGTGCCTTGCTTTGCCCGCCTATCGTGCGCTTGCCGATCACCTTGCCAGCGGCAGCTATGGCACAGCCTTGCATCTGCATTTCGACTTCGGGTACCCGGTGCAGCCCGAAAGCTATCCGTCACTGTTCGACGCGCGGGATGGTGGCGCAACCCTGGATCGCGGCGTCTACGGTGTGTCGCTGGCCTTGCACCTTCTGGGCCCCGTTACAAAGGTTCAATGCGCGGCACAAACCGATGGCAAGGGCGTCGATCTGGTGTCCAGCATTCAATTGCAGCACGCATCGGGGGCCACGTCGCACGTAGCGGTCGCGCTCAATGCGCTGATGTCGAACACGGCCTCCCTGGCCTGCACGCATGGTTTTCTGGGGCTCGGGGCGCCGGCGGTCGGATCCGAGATATTGCAGGCCACGCAGATGCTGCCGCAGGTGGCGCCGCAGGCTGATCCGGGTCGGCACCCAGGGATAACGCAACGGATCAAGACCGCGCCCCTGGCCCGCCACTTCAAGCGACGGCGCGATGCGTCTGCCGGTCGGTTCTTGAGCTACGGCGCCGATCCTTACCTGCCTATGCTGTCCCACTTTGCCGACATGATACGGTCAGGCCAAACCGAAAGCGATCTTGTTCCGCTGGACCTGTCAGTGCGCGTTCAGGACATCCTTGACGAGGCGCGCCGTCAGGCAGGCAAGGTTTAGACCGATGCGCATTGGTTACCTCATGAATGCCTACCCGATGACCAGCACCACGTTTATTCGGCGCGAGATAAACGCGATCGAGGCCGAAGGGGTCGAGGTGTTGCGGTATGCCATCCGGCCTTGGTCAGAGCCCTTGGTTGACGAACAAGACCGGACGGAACAGGACAAGACCTTTTATCTGCTCGTGGGGCGGCTGCCCGCCCTGTTGGGAGATTTCGCGAAAGAGACACTTTCGAACCCCCGTGGCATGGCACGAGCGGTGAAAAGCTGGTGGCGTTTGTGGCGCAATGCGGGGCGCGGATTCGTGCCGCATGTGGCCTATATGCTGGAAGCGGTGTCACTGAAGCGGCGCGCGATACATGACGGGATCGGTCATTTGCACACCCATTTTTCGACCAACTCCGCCGCGGTCGCCATGCTGTCGCACGAGCTTGGCGGACCCGGCTACAGTTTTACCGCGCACGGGCCCGACGAATTCGTGGATTGGGGGCGTTCGTCTCTGGACCTGAAAGTGGCCAAGGCACGCTTCGTGGTGGCGATTTCGCAATTCTGCCGCGTGCAGATCGCCCGCGCGGCCGGGATGGCGTACTGGGGCAAAATCCATATCGTGCGCTGCGGGATCGACACCAGTCAATTTGCGCTCTCGGATGCCCCATTCAATTCGCAAGCGCCATTCGTGACCGTGGGGCGGCTGTGCCCGCAGAAGGCACAGACCCTGATTGTCGAGGCGGCCGCCCGATTGGCCCCGGCGTATCCGAATTTACGGATTGTGCTGATTGGCGACGGCGAAACCCGCAATCAGATCAAGGGCGCGATTGCCCGCCACGGATTGCAGGACATCGTCACGCTACTTGGCTGGTGCGACAACATGCAGGTCCGCGAAACCCTTGGCCGTGCGCGCGCGCTGTTGTTGCCCAGCTTCGCCGAAGGTCTGCCCATCGTCATCATGGAAGCACTCGCGCTTGGGCGGCCCGTGATCTCAACATATATCGCGGGTATCCCCGAGCTGATCGACGACGAGTGCGGTTGGATCATTCCCGCCGGATCGGTCAGCGCCCTCACGCAGGCGATGCGATCAGCGCTTGACGCACCGCCCGAAACCCTTGCCGCCATGGGCGCCGAGGGCCGTCGACGCATCGAGACCCGGCACGAGGTGGCGATCAATGCCCATCGCCTCAAGACGCTGATTGAAGGCCATTACGCATGACGGCGGGGGCGAGGCGCCTCCGGCCCGTCCGGCTCCACGGCTCCCATCTGGTCGTATCGGAGTGTCGCCTCGCGCGGCCCGGAAAGGACAGGGAACAATGAAGATCACGTTCGTCAGCCCTCCGCCCAACCTCTCCGGGGGCACGCGCGTAATCGCGATCTACGCAGATTTGCTGGCCGAGATGGGCCATGACGTGACAGTCGTGGCGCAGACACGCAGGAAACACGGGGCGCTTCGGCGGGCCAAGGATTGGCTCAAGGGCCGCAAGCGCAAAGTCTTTGCCGACACCAGCCATTTCGACACCATGCAGACCCGCCTGCACCTCGTGCCCCACAATCGGCCTATCACCGAGGCGGATGTTCCCGATGCGGATGTTGTGATTGCGACCTTCTGGACAACGGCCCATTCAGTGGCCGAACTGCCGGCCCGAAAGGGGCGAAAGTTCTATTTCGTTCAG
>JAASSQ010000354.1 GCA_021767845.1 Roseovarius sp.
AGCCCTTCATCCACGTGATCGGGCTCGGCGCTCACCTTGTCGCCGCAATAGTAGAACTTGTGCTTGCTCGAATAGCCGTGATCCAGCATCGCATCATAGTTGCGCTGATCCAGGATCAGCACGCCGTCATGCTTCAAGGCCGCGTAGAACTCGGCCAGCGCGCGGCGGCGGTCCTGCTCTTCGTGCAGATGGGTGAAGGAATTGCCTAGGCAGATGATCGCGTCGTATTTGCCGTGGATGTCCCGGTTCAGCCAGCGCCAGTCGGCCTGCGCGGTCTTCAGGATCAGGCCGTGGCTCTGCCCGTTCTCGAAGGCCTTGGCCACCATCGCCGCGTTGCCGTCCGCCGCCGTCACGTCGAACCCGGCCTTGGTCAGGCGCACCGAGTGGAACCCGGTGCCGCACGCCACGTCCAGAACCCGCTCCTTGCCGCGGGCCTTCAGGATATCGATGAAGAACTGGCCCTCGCTCTCGGCGCGCCCTTCCCAGTCGATCAACTCGTCCCACTTGTCCACGAAGGTCGTGACGTATTCCTTGCGGTAATGCCCGGTTTCGCGATCGGCCAGCGGATCCTCGCTGTAAGACTGCTTGGTCATCGTCAGTTCGGCATTTTCGGCAACGTCACTGGTCATGTCTCTCTCCGCTGTCTGGACGGCGGCGGCCCGCGCGTGGCGCGGATGCGCCCTTGCCGCTCCGCGCTGCGGGGGTCGGGGCATCGCCGTCATGATCGTCGTTTTTGGCCACACGTCCATGCGTGGGCAGGATCTGGATGATCCTTCGCGGCGGGTCTTGATGTTGCCTCACCGCGCAGCCGGATTAGTTGTCGTGTCGAAGTTTCTCAGACCCGGCAAAGCCTACTGATATGTATCCTCGTCAAATGACGACGGTTCAAGTCTTGTATGCGACTTTTTCACAACTTTCGGTATTTTGCCGTGCAAACCATTATCGTCGCTTGGAAATCCCGGATGCTCAAAATTTCACCGCGGCGGCTGTCGGCGAAAACCTGACAGGCCATCTGATGCGAATCATGGGGATCGGAGTGCTTCGCCGATTTGAACATCGGGCAGGTGCCGGACCTGCCGCCGGACCGGCCCCAAGGGACGGGCACGGCCCGATGGGGCTATTGCAACTGCCGCACGGTCCGCCCCGCCCAGTCCGGCTTGGGCTCAAGGACGGCAGCCTGCAACCTGTCGCGAATGGCGTCGGGAAAGGGCGCCGCCTTCCCCTGCGTGGTATCGAAATGCAGCAACATGCACTCGAAGGTCGCGCATCTGCGATCGCCCGACCACATGGTTTGCCCCACCTGCAGGCGCTTGGCATCCACACCCAGAATGGCCGACTCGATCGCCAGGGTGGCCGGCGCGCGCACCTCGTCGAGGTAACACAGGTGGGTCTCCAGCGTGTAAAGCGCGCAGCCGGTTCGGTCGAAATAGGCCGTGCCGATGTCGAAATGATCCTGCAACGCCCATGTCGCGTTGCTGAAGGGCACAAGATAGAATGCCTCGTTCAGATGCCCGTAGGCATCCAGCCAGCCGTCCTGGACCGGCTCCTCGTGCAAGCGGAATGTCGGCATGGAGGCCTCCGGGTCACTTGGGCTTGGTGAACACGACCAGCTTGGTCATGGCCGGGATCAGGTTGTCGGCGTGTTCCAGCTCGAACCCCATCTTCTTGCCGGTCTCGGTCAGCCAGCCGACCGACAGCGATCGGGCATCCGGCGTGAAGGCCATGTGCTGCAACTGCCACAGCGCGGCAAGGGTCGGGCCGCGGCGGTCCTCCTCGACCATGAAATCATGCACCATCAGCTTGCCGCCCGGCGCCAGCGCCTCGTAGGCGTGGTGCAACAGCGACTCCACGTCCTCGCCGGGAACACCGCTCATGATATAGGACATCAGGATCGCATCCTGGTTGCCCGGCCACTGGATCTCGACCGCGTTGCCGGGGATATACCGCACCCGGTCCACAAGATCGGCCTCGGTGATGAAGCGCCAGCCGATCTCGGCCACGTTCGGAAAGTCGATGATCGTCGCGTGCAGGTCTTCGTAGGCCTGGCACAGGCTGATCGTCATCGCCCCCGTTCCGCCGCCCACATCCAGAAGCGACTTCGCCTCGCTCAGATCGACCTTGCGCGCCAGCGTCCGCCCCGGCCCCAGCGATCCCGCGTGCTGGCTTTCGGAATAGACCGAGGCCTGTTCCTCATCCGCCATCCAGTGCTTGTAGGACGAGATCGCATCCTCGGCCAGATCACCCTTGATGACCGCGTCGAGTTGCAGAAGGAAGGGATACATCTGCTGGTCGATCTGGTAGCGCAGGTAATCCCCGAAATCGTATTTCGACGATTTCGACAGGAAGTTCTGCGCCGCCGGCGAATTGTGGATCACCTGGTCGTCGTCGATCACCAGCAGCCCCACGCTGGCCAGCGCGGTCGTCAGCACCACGATCCGGTTGACCGGGATATCGACGGCCTTCGCCAGGTCGGCCGCGGTTTTCGGCCCCTCGGCCAGAACCGAGAACAGGTCCGCATGCAGCCCGGCAAACAGCGCCTTGGACGCCATGAAGCTGAACGCGATCGAGGACAGGTCCTCTGCGCTTTCGATGACCTTGAGATCGCTGGACGGGGTCTGATTAT
>JAASSQ010000355.1 GCA_021767845.1 Roseovarius sp.
GGCGAGCACGGGGGCAACCCCGAATCAATCGCCTTCTGCCGGGCGGCGGGATTCGACTACGTGTCCTGTTCCCCCTTCCGGGTTCCGGTGGCGCGACTTGCTGCCGCACAGTTGGCCGTGCAGGACAAGATCGGGTAGCGCACGGCGCGGGCGCCGCAATATCCGGCATTTTCCGGCGCCGCGAAGCGGCACGAAATTCTGTCGCAAACCGGCCTTGCATGTCGCGGGCTGGACGAAACGGCTTTTTGGGACTATTTGCCCCGGATGCTTGCAACCAAGCTGGTTCGCCAAGGGGGGCGTATTATGTTCAGGTTGATGACACTCGTGTCGGTGCTTCTGGCCGGCACTGCCGTGGCCGATAGTGCCTCGGCCGACACGCCGGTCAAGCGGCTGTTCGAGGAAGAGCGCGTGGCGCTGGGCCGGATCTCGGACGCGCGGCGCGCGAGCTACCTGGATCGCGTCGAGACCGATCTGGAGTATTCGCGCGACTGGCTGGCCCGCCAACAGGTTTCGCAGGGGGGCGACGAGTGGCGCTGCCTGGCCGAGGCGCTGTATTTCGAAGCCCGCGGCGAAAGCGTGAAGGGCCAGTTCGCGGTGGCCGAGGTGATTCTGAACCGCGTGGACAGCCCGGAATTTCCCGACTCGGTCTGTGGCGTGATCCACCAGGGGACCGGGCAACGCTATGCCTGCCAGTTCACCTATACCTGCGACGGGCATCCCGAGAACATCCACGAGCCGCGCGCCTTCCGCCAGGTGGGCAAGGTGGCGCGCCTGGTCCTGGACGGGGCGCCGCGGCGCCTGACCGACGGGGCCACGCATTACCACACGCGCGCCGTCAACCCGCGTTGGGCGCGGGTTTTCCCGCGCACGACCACCATCGGCGTGCACCATTTCTACAAGATGCCCACGCGCCTGACGGCGAACTGATCGGCGCGGGAAAAACCGGTTGACTTGGGCGCGCGCGCCTTTAAAAGGCGGGCTTCATGACGAATTTCCCGGATGCCTGCCGCATCCGGCGCAGGAGACAGCAAAATGGCGAAGCCGACGACAATCAAGATCCGTCTGAACTCGACCGCGGGCACGGGCCATTTCTACGTGACCAAGAAGAACGCGCGCACGATGACCGAGAAAATGACCGTCCGCAAGTATGACCCGGTCGCGCGCAAGCATGTCGAGTACAAGGAAGGCAAGATCAAGTAAGATCCTGGCACTTTCCGAGTGATCGAAAGCCGCGCCGATTGCGCGGCTTTCTTGATTCCGGGAGGGGTGCTGGCGACGCGGCGGCGGGCGCAAAGAAAAGGGCCGGTCGCGTGGACCGGCCCTTGGCGTTTGCTATCGTGGCTGGATCACTCGCGCTGGCCCAGGAGGTTCAGCAGCATGATGAACATGTTGATGAAGTCCAGGTAGAGCCGCAGCGCGCCCATGATCGCGGACTTGCCGAGCCACTCGCTGTCGCCGTGCTGGGCGTGGGCGAGGTATTCGTTCTTGATGTCCTGCGTGTCATAGGCGGTCAGGCCTGCGAAGATCAGCACGCCGATGACCGAGATCGCGAACATCACCGCCGAGCTGGCGAGGAAGATGTTGACGATCGACGCCACGATCAGGCCGATCAGACCCATGATCAGGAAGCTGCCCCAGCCCGAGATGTCCTTCTTCGTGGTGTAGCCCCAGAGCGACAGGCCCGCGAAGGCGATCGAGGTGATCAGGAACACCTGCGCGATCGAGTAGTCGGTGAAGACCACGAAGATATAGCTGATCGAGATGCCCATCACCGCCGAGAAGGCGTAGAAGAACAGCTGCGCGGCGGCGGCCGACAGCTTGTTGATGACCGCGCCGAAGGCGAAGACCATGATCAGCGGGGCGAACATCACGATCCAGCGCGTGATGCCGGTGAAAAGCGTCTGGAACATCGCTTCATTGGTGCCGACGGCCCATGCCGCGGCGAAGGTCAGCAGCATGCCGATCGACATGGTGCCATAGACCTTATTCATGTGGGCGCGAAGCCCCTCGTCAATCTGGGCGGTACGGGCGCCAGCCCCCGTCCGGATTGTATCAAACTCAGCCATCAAAGCCTCCGATATGTGAACCAGAAAGCCCCGAGATAGGGGCTTTGCCAATAATATCGGTGAGGGCCGCGCGCTTTTCAAGCATTACCGGCAGCAATCATGACCAGAAAGGTCATGATTGATGTCGCAGGCGTCAGTCCTGCTGCCAGTGCGCGGGCACGTCCCAGAACGGGCGGGCGGCCTCGGCCCGGGCGGTGCGCGCATCAAGGCCGATGTCGCGCAGTGCGCGGGCATCGAGCCGGGCAAGCGCGCGGCGCTGACGGTAGAGGCCCAGCCAAAGGCGCAGCGGCGGCAGGGCGAGGGTGCGGCGGGCGGCCGCGGGGCGGGCCTGGGACAGGAAGGTCATCGGCTATCCTTTCCTTTGCGTGATGGGTCTTGGCGGTTCTATCTTTCCTGTTGATTGATATGCGTCAGGCTGTATCATTTGTGAAACGAATGTTTGTTGGGGTATCCATCAGAAAGGGTGATCCATGCGGAATCTGGACATGACGACGCTGCGATCCTTCGTGGCCGTGGCCGAGCAGGGCGGGGTCA
>JAASSQ010000092.1 GCA_021767845.1 Roseovarius sp.
GCCGCGCCATAGGCTTCCAGCGCCCAGACCTCCATCTCGCCGAACCGCTGGCCGCCGAACTGGGCCTTGCCGCCCAGGGGCTGCTGCGTGACAAGGCTGTAGGGCCCGGTGGAGCGTGCGTGGATCTTGTCGTCCACCAGGTGATGCAGCTTCAGCAGGTACTTGACGCCCACGGTGACCGGGCGGCTGAACTGCTCGCCCGTGCGCCCGTCGAACAACAGCGACTGGCCCGACTCGTCGAACCCTGCGCGCTTGAGCGCATCGTTCACGTCGGCTTCCTTGGCGCCGTCGAACACCGGCGTCGCGATCGGAACACCGCGGGTCACGTTGCCGGCGGCTTCGACCAGTTCCTGTTCGTCCATGTCGGCGATGCCCTCTTCGTAGACATCCTCGCCATAGGCCAGGTGCATCGCTTCACGCACCGGCGTCAGGTCGCCCGAGCGGCGATATTCCTGAAGCGCCTCGTCGATCTTGATGCCAAGGCCACGCGCGGCCCAGCCCATGTGGGTTTCAAGGATCTGGCCCACGTTCATGCGCGAAGGCACACCCAGCGGGTTGAGGCAGAAATCGACCGGCGTGCCATCCGCAAGGAACGGCATGTCCTCGATCGGCACGACCTTCGAGATCACACCCTTGTTCCCGTGGCGGCCCGCCATCTTGTCGCCCGGCTGAAGCTTGCGCTTCACCGCGATGAAGACCTTGACCATCTTCATCACGCCCGGCGGCAGATCGTCGCCGCGCCGAACCTTTTCAACCTTGTCTTCGAAACGCGCTTCCAGCGTGCGCTTCTGCGCCTCGTACTGTTCGTTCAGTGCCTCGACGATCTGGGCATCCTGCTCGTCCTTCAGGGCGAGCTGCCACCATTGACCCCTGGTCAGGGTTTCAAGAAGCTCCTCGGTGATTTCCGAGTTCGCCTTGACTCCCTTGGGCCCCTTCACGGCAGTCTTACCCAGGATCAGCGATTTCAGACGGGCATAGATGTTGCGCTCCAGGATCGCCAGCTCGTCGTCCCGGTCACGGGCCAGACGCTCGACTTCCTCGCGCTCGATCTGCAGGGCGCGTTCGTCCTTTTCCACGCCGTGGCGGTTGAAGACACGGACCTCGACGACCGTGCCGTAATCGCCCGGCTTCACCCGAAGCGAGGTGTCGCGCACGTCGCTGGCCTTCTCGCCGAAGATGGCGCGCAGCAGCTTTTCTTCCGGGGTCATGGGGCTTTCGCCCTTGGGCGTGATCTTGCCCACCAGGATGTCGCCGGGCTGCACGTCGGCCCCGATATAGACGATGCCCGCCTCGTCGAGGTTGCGCAGCGCCTCTTCGCCCACGTTGGGGATGTCGCGGGTGATCTCTTCCGGGCCCAGCTTGGTGTCGCGCGCGGCAACTTCGAATTCCTCGATGTGGACGCTGGTGAACACGTCATCCTGCGCGATCCGCTCGGAGATCAGGATCGAGTCCTCGAAGTTGTAGCCGTTCCACGGCATGAAGGCCGTGATGACGTTTTTGCCGAGCGCCAGTTCGCCCATATCCGTGGACGGGCCATCGGCGATCACCTCGCCCTTCTGGACCTTGTCGCCCACCTTCACCAGCGGACGCTGGTTGATACAGGTGTTCTGGTTCGAGCGCTGGAACTTGCGCATCCGGTAGATATCCACCCCCGGATCGCCGATTTCCAGATCCTCGGTCGCACGCACAACGATACGGGCGGCATCGACCTGGTCGATGACACCGGCGCGCTTGGCCATGATGGACGCGCCCGAGTCGCGGGCGACCACGCCCTCGATCCCGGTGCCGACCAGCGGCGCCTCCGAGCGCAGCGTCGGCACCGCCTGCCGCTGCATGTTCGAGCCCATCAGCGCGCGGTTCGCGTCGTCGTTTTCCAGGAAGGGGATCAGCGAGGCGGCAACCGAGACCAGCTGCTTGGGCGACACGTCGATCAGATCGACGCTTTCATTCGGCGCCAGCATGTATTCGCCGGCCTGACGGGTCGAGACGAGATCGTTCACGAACCTGCCCTCGTCGTCCAGCTTGGCGTTGGCCTGGGCAACCGTGTGGCGCATCTCCTCGGTGGCGGACATGTAGACCACGTCGTCGGTCACCTGCCCGTTGTCCACCTTGCGATACGGCGTTTCGATAAAGCCGTACTTGTTGACCCGCGCGAAGGTCGCCAGAGAGTTGATCAGACCGATGTTCGGCCCTTCCGGCGTTTCGATCGGGCACATGCGGCCATAATGGGTGGGGTGCACGTCGCGCACCTCGAAGCCGGCACGCTCGCGCGTCAGGCCACCCGGCCCAAGCGCCGACAGGCGCCGCTTGTGGGTGACTTCCGACAGCGGGTTGGTCTGGTCCATGAACTGCGACAGCTGCGACGAGCCGAAGAACTCACGCACCGCCGCCGCGGCCGGCTTGGCGTTGATCAGGTCCTGCGGCATCACCGTGTCGATCTCGACCGACGACATGCGCTCCTTGATGGCGCGCTCCATGCGCAGCAGACCGACGCGGTATTGGTTTTCCATCAGCTCGCCGACCGAACGCACCCGGCGGTTGCCAAGGTGGTCGATGTCGTCGATGTCGCCGCGGCCGTCGCGCAGCTCGACCAGCGCCTTGATGCAGGCGACGATATCCTCACGGTCCAGCGTGCGCTGCGTGTCCGGCTTGTCCAGCGCCAGGCGCATGTTCATCTTCACGCGGCCAACCGCGCTCAGATCGTAACGCTCGGGATCGAAGAACAGCGTGTCGAACAGGGCCGATGCGGCCTCTTCCGTGGGCGGCTCGCCCGGGCGCATCACGCGGTAGATGTCCATGAGCGCGGTTTCGCGGTTCATGTTCTTGTCCGCGGCCACCGTGTTGCGGATGTAGGGGCCGACATTGATGTTGTCGATGTCGAGCACGGGAATGTCCGTGACACCAGCATCCAGCAGCTCCTTGATGGTGCCGCCGATGATGTCACCTTCCTTGTCGCGCTCCAGCGTCAGCTCGTCGCCGGCCTCGACATAGATCGCGCCGGTTTCCTCGTTGATGATGTCACGCGCCGCGAATTTGCCCACGATCTGATCGAACGGCACCAGAAGTTCGGTCACTTCGCCTTCATCGATCAGCTTCTTGACCGCGCGCGGCGTGACCTTCTTGCCGGCCTCCGCGATCACCTCGCCCGATTTGGCGTCGACCAGGTCATAGGTCGGGCGCGTGCCGCGCACACGCTCGGGGAAGAACTTGGTGACCCAGCCCTTGTTCTTTTTCAGCTTGTAATTGACCGTGTCATAATAGGCATCCATGATGCCTTCTTGGTCCAGCCCGAGCGCATAGAGCAGCGTGCTGACCGGCAGCTTGCGGCGTCGGTCGATGCGGGCATAGACAATGTCCTTGGCATCGAATTCGAAATCCAGCCACGATCCACGATAGGGGATGATCCGGCAGGCAAACAGCAGCTTGCCCGAACTGTGGGTCTTGCCCTTGTCATGGTCGAAGAACACGCCCGGCGAGCGGTGCATCTGGCTGACGATCACGCGCTCGGTGCCGTTCACGATGAAGGTGCCGTTCGGCGTCATGAGCGGCATGTCGCCCATGAACACGTCTTGCTCCTTGATGTCCTTCACCGACTTGGCGCCGGTATCCTCGTCCACGTCGAACACGATCAGGCGCAGGGTGACCTTCAGCGGCGCGCTGTAGGTCATGTCGCGCTGCATGCACTCCTCGACATCGTATTTCGGGCGTTCCAGCTCGTAGTTGACGAACTCCAGCACGCTGGTTTCGTTAAAATCCTTGATCGGGAAAACCGACTGAAAGACCCCCTTGATGCCCTCGCCGTCCTGCGGCTCGGGCTGGTCGCCGGATTTCAGGAAAAGATCGTAGGAAGATTTCTGAACCTCGATCAGGTTCGGCATATCCAGGACTTCGCGGATCTTGCCGAAATATTTGCGCAAACGTTTCTGGCCAAGGAAGGTCTGAGCCATGTGTCTGGTCACCTTTCGTTTCTCACCGGTCGCGCGCACTGTCGGGCCCCAGCGGCGCGGCCATACGAGACGGCGGGTGCGATCCATTCCCGGCCCCTGTCCCACCAGAGGCCTCCCGATCGCGTGAACCTCGCCTTAGAAAACCCCTGCATCCTGCAGGGCCTTGCTAAGATAGGTTCGGCTGGGCCCGGAAAACCGGACCCAGCCTGAATGTCGAAGCCGGGTATCCCCGGAACACCGATTACTTGAGTTCGATCTCGGCGCCAGCTTCTTCGAGCTTCTTCTTGATTTCCTCGGCCTCTTCCTTGTCGACGCCTTCCTTGACGGCCTTGCCGCCGGCTTCGACCAGTTCCTTGGCCTCTTTCAGGCCCAGGCCGGTGATGGCGCGGACTTCCTTGATCACGTTGATCTTGGAGGCACCGGCCGACTTGAGGATCACGTCGAATTCCGACTGCTCCTCGCCGCCGCCGGCTTCGTCGCCGCCGCCCGGACCGGCCATCACGACCGCGCCGCCCGAGGCGGGCTCGATGCCGTATTCGTCCTTCAGGATGGTTTTCAGTTCTTGGGCCTCGAGAAGCGTCAGACCAACGATCTCTTCAGCAAGTTTCTTCAGATCAGCCATTTTATCAGCTCTTTCCGTTTAGATGTGTTCCAACGTCGGGCAATCACCCATACGCAGGTCGTTCAGTTGCTCGCTTACGCAGCTTCCGCCTTCTCTTCGATGGTCGAAAGGATGCTCGCGATGTTCGAAGCAGGGGCGCCAACGGCACCGGCGATGTTCGAAGCGGGTGCACCCAGCATACCGGCGATCTGAGCAAGCAGCTCTTCGCGCGACGGCATGTCGGACACGGCTTTGACACCGGCACGGTCCAGCGGATCCGTTCCCATTGCACCGCCGAGGATCTCGAATTTCGAGTTGTCCTTGGCGAACCCTTCGGCCACTTTCGCGGCCGATACAGGGTCTTCCGAATAGGTCAGAACCGTCATGCCCGAGAGGTATTGGCCGATGCTTTCGCATGGCTTGCCCTCAAGGGCGATCTTGGCGAGCCTGTTCTTGGCGACGCGAACGGATGCATCGGCCTCGCGGGCGCGGGCACGAAGATCCTGCATCTCGGCAACTGTAAGACCCGCGTAGTGGGCCACCACTACGACGCCAGAGCTTTCGAAGATCTGGCCGAGTTCCTCGACCACTTTCTCTTTCTGGGCTCTATCCACAGTTTCACTCCAGTTCTGGGGGTTTCCCCCCGGCTCGGTTCTGGCGGGTTGCCCCGCCGTTCGGGTCCAAAGTCAGGGTCCCGAGGCCAAGACCACCCGAAGGCAGGTCACCTTCGTTGAATCTCATCTCGTTCCCCATCTCAGGAAGGAATTATAGGGCGTTCACCCAACCCTCCATCTCGGACAGGACGGGGCCGGGACCGGCCCCGCCATTCACACCGGCCCGTCAGGGCCGGCGCAAATCTCATTCGGATGCGGCGTTGCCCACATCCACGCTGACACCCGGCCCCATGGTCGAGGTCAGCGAAATCTTCTTGACGTAGGTGCCTTTCGCGCCGGTCGGCTTGGCCTTGTTCACGGCCGCCACGAAGGCGCGCACGTTCTCGACCAGCTTGCCTTCGTCGAAGGACGCCTTGCCGACACCGGCGTGAACCACACCGGCCTTTTCGGCCTTGAACTGCACTTCACCGCTCTTGGCGGCCTTGACGGCATCGGCCACATCCATCGTCACCGTGCCGACCTTGGGGTTCGGCATCAGGTTGCGCGGACCCAGCACCTTGCCCAGACGGCCGACGATCGGCATCATGTCCGGGGTCGCGATGCAGCGGTCGAAATTGATCTCGCCGCCCTGGATGGTCTCCATCAGGTCTTCGGCGCCCACGATGTCCGCACCGGCCTCTTGGGCCTCGTCGGCCTTGGGGCCGCGGGCGAAGACGGCGACGCGCACATCCTTGCCGGTGCCGTTGGGCAGGCCGACGACGCCGCGGACCATCTGGTCGGCGTGGCGCGGATCGACACCCAGGTTGACCGAGATCTCGATCGTCTCGTCGAACTTGGCGGTGGCATTCTGCTTGACCAGGGCCACGGCCTCTTCGACGCTCAGGTTTTCCTTGCCGGCGACAGCTTCGCGGGCAGCGCGGGTACGTTTTCCAAGCTTCGCCATGTTATTTCACCTCGATGCCCATGGACCGCGCGCTGCCGAGGATGATCTTCATCGCCGACTCGACATCGTTCGCGTTCAGATCTCTCCACTTCGCTTCCGCGATCTCGCGTACCTGCTTGGTGGTCACGGTGCCCGCGGTGGCGCGGCCCGGCGTCTGCGAGCCGGACTTCAGCTTGGCCGCCTTCTTGAGATAATAGGACGCCGGCGGCGTCTTGATGTCCATCTCGAAGGACTTGTCCTGGTAATAGGTAATCACGGTCGGGCACGGTGCACCGGCCTCCATGTCCTGCGTCTTGGCGTTGAACGCCTTGCAGAATTCCATGATGTTGATACCGCGCTGACCCAGCGCCGGTCCCACGGGCGGGGACGGGTTCGCCTGGCCTGCGGGCACTTGCAGCTTCATCGTGCCTGCGAGTTTCTTGGCCATCTGGCCTCTCCTTCTTTCCAACTCCCCTCAGGGCGCGCCCCTCGGGGTTGCAGTCGTGTGGTCCGGTCCGGGCGCCGCGGCACCCTCGCCTCCCACGGCTCGCACGTCAGGTCTGCTTGGTGACCTGCGTGAATTCCAGTTCGACCGGCGTTTCCCGGCCAAAGATCGACACCGTCACCTTCAGGCGCTGGTTGTCCTCGTCCACCGCCTCGACAAGCCCGTCGAAATCCTCGAACGGGCCATCATTCACCTTGACCTTCTCACCCACGTCGAAGTGGATAAGGGTGCGCGGCGCGTCCTCGCCTTCCTGGACGCGGTTCAGGATCGCGTTCACCTCGGCATCGCGCATCGGCATCGGGCGCCCTTGGGGGCCAAGGAACCCGGTCACGCGATTGATCGAGTTGATCAGGTGATACCCGCGGTCCGACATCTCCATATGCACCAGCACATAGCCCGGCATGAAGCGGCGCTCGGCGGTCACCTTCTTGCCGCGCCGCACCTCGATCACCTCTTCGGTCGGCACCAGAACCTCGTCGATTTCATCTTCGAGACCCTGCTCGGCAACGGATTGCTTGATTTGCTCGGCGATGCGCTTCTCGAAATTCGAGAGAACACTGACCGAGTACCACCGTTTCGCCATGTTCGACCCACGCCCTTGTCGTTACCGGCCTTCAGGCCGAAATTCCTAACAATTTCTGGGGCTTACGCCCGCAGCCTCCGAAACAAAAAGCGGCGCGCAACTCGAATCGCCGCGCGCCATGTCCGGGGGTGTTTTGCCACTTACCCGTGAATTTCCTTGAATTCAAGGCCCTTGGCGCGAATTTCTCCGGCCTCAGCCAAACAGCGCCAGGATACCTTGCAGCCCGCTGCGAATCCCGAGATCGACCAATGCAAAGAACACGGCCGTCAGCGCCGCCATGATGAACACCATGACCGTCGTCAGCAGAACCTCGCGCCGGGTCGGCCAGACAACCTTGGCAACCTCTGCGCGGACCTGCTGGATGAACTGAAGCGGATTGGTGCGTGCCATGGGCGCTGTCTTCTCTCAAGAACCGGTATGTACAAGACGCGACATACGCGGGCAGACACGTGAATTCAAGGCCCCACGCATCGCGCGCCTCATGGGGGTGTTGCGCCCTCGCCCGCCGCTCAGGGCTCCCGCGCCTGCGCAGCCAGCCGGTCGAACGGGTCGGGCGCGTCGTCGGGCAATCCCTGCCCGCGTCCCGACAGGTCCGGCAAGGCCAGCCTGTCAGCCCAGGCCTCGGGCAGACGGTCCAGCACCGCGTCCCATTTCAGCGCCATCGCATCGGCCCGGCGCCGCAACGCCTCGGCCCGGCCGGGCCAGCGCGCGGCGAAACGCTGCCACCCCGCCACGCACAACTCCGCGCAGCGGTCGTGCCCGAGGGTCAGGTAGCAGATGACGACAACCAGACCAGCCGTCAGCACCGTCAGAGGAATGAGCCAGGGCCGCCAAATCGCCACCAGCATGATCGCGGCCAGACCGATCTGCCGCCGCGTCGGCCGGACACTCCCCAGCCATGCAGGCAAGCGAAAATCGCGCCGCGCAGACCGCATGGGGGCCGGAGCCTGCGCCAACGCCTCCGGCATCTCGGCGGCGGGCGATTGCTTCAAATGCGCCTGCGGCTCCAGGTCCGGCAGCGCCTTGAGGTTCTCTTCACGCTTCTGTTCGGTCATGAGCTGCCGGATCAGGTCGTCCGTGCTCTTGCCCTCTCCTGCCTTGTCGCCGCCGGACACCCCTACCCCGGCAGAAGGCTCATTCGTCATGTCGGTCATAATGGCACTCGTTCGCTCCACGCCCCCACGCGGATCGGCCCGCTTGGCAGAGCAGGCTTCATGTCATTGCTAAGACGGAAATGCGGCAAATATCAGGCGGAATCGCGGCGAAAACGCGGCGCACGCACGGGCCACCGCTTGCGCACAGGGCCTTGGCCGCTAAAGCAGTCAGGCGTTCCGATCATGTCCAAGGGAGGGATGGCAGGGGCAGCAGGGCTCGAACCCGCGACCTACGGTTTTGGAGACCGTCGCTCTACCAGCTGAGCTATACCCCTTCGCCGACCGCCGAATTAAGCCACATGGCGGCGGGAATCAAGCCGCCTTCTGCGGATTTTCTGCACGAATGACGACGCGTGTCTCCGCCACCGCCGGTCAGGCCGCCGAGCGCGCGGTATAGCGCGGGCTGCGCACGACGCCCTTGTCGAAAAGTTGCGAGATCTCGGTGTCGCTCATCTGCGCCACATCGCCCAGGATTTCCTCGGTATGCTCGCCAAGTTGCGGCGCGGGAACCGGCTTGATCCGTGGCTTGGCCGAAAATACACCGGGATACCCCGGCACGGGAAACCGCCCCAGGCCCGGCTGGTCCAGCATCGAGAAGACCGGGTTCGCCTCGCTGAGATCCGGGTCTTCGCGCACCGCCTCTTTCACGCTGCGGAAGATCGACCATGTCAGCCCGCGTGCCTCGAAAGCCTCGGCGAACTCGTCCACGCGGCGCGCGGCAAACCACGGGCGCAGGATCGCGGTGATCTCGTGGCGCAACTCCCACCGCGCACCTTCGTCTTCCAGGTCGCGCCCGGTGCGCCGGGCCAGCCTCTCCATCGCCTCGCCCGTCCCGGTGGCCTTGACCAGACCGGCCCATTGACGCCCCGTCAGACCGATCACCATGACGCGCCGACCGCAGGCACAGGTGAAATCCTGTCCGTAGGCCCCGTAAAGCGCATTGCCGGATTTGCCGCGCTCGGCCGCGTTCAGCACCGCGTCCCCGATCATGCCCAGATGTCCTATGGTGGCGGCGGCAACATCTTTCAGCGCGATCTCCACATCCTGCCCCTCTCCATGCCGCAGCCGATGCCGCTCGGCGGCCAGAAGCGCCGACACCACCATGTTCCCGGCGATCAAATCCCAGGCCGGCAGCGCGTTGGCGACCGGGTCGGCGTGGCCCTCGGGCCCCGTGATATCGGGGATGCCAAGCGCCGGATTCACCGTGTAATCCACCTGCGGCCGGCCATGCCGGTCGCCCAGAAGGCTGACCATGATCAGGTCGCGGCGATGCTGGCTCAGCGTGTCGTAATCCATCCAGCCCCGCACCCGCAGGTTGGTCAGGAACATTCCCGCATCCCGGCCCGGCGCGGTGATGAGCCGGGTGACCAGCTCCTTGCCTTCGTCGCTGCGCATGTCCACGGCGATGGATTTCTTGCCCTTGTTCAGCCCGGCCCAGAACAGGCTGCGCCCGGATGGCGCCAGCGGCCAGCGCCCGGCATCCAGCCCGCCTTCGATCCGGTCGAAGCGGATCACCTCGGCCCCCATCTGCGCCAGGGTCATGCCCGCCAGCGGCACGGCAACAAAGGCCGAGCCCTCGACCACGCGCATCCCCTTCAAAAGCCTGTTCATACCGTTTCCTCCCAGATGGCGGTGGCCTGCATTCCCTGATGCCCGTCCTGCCCGGTGCACAGCATCAACGCACCGGTCTCATCCTCGGTGCCCAGGATCTCCACGCTGCGGCTCTCGCCGGGGGTCAGGAACACCGGATGCACGGCGCGGAAATCGAAATGCCGGGGGCGGCGGCCCTTGAAGCGGCAGGCCGCACTGATCAGCCACGTGGCCTGCATCGGCCCGTGGACCACGAGGCCGGGATAGTGTTCCACTTCCCGCGCGTAAGGCAGGTCGTAATGGATGCGATGCGCGTTGAAGGTCAGCGCCGAGTAGCGAAACAGCAGCGCCTCGCTCAGCGTGATTTCCTCGTGCAGCGCCGGGTTCTCGGGCAGCGGGCGCGCGGCGGGCGGGCGAAACCTGTCGGGAATATCCAGATAGACGATGTCCTGCCGCTCCTCGATCGCCAGCCCCCGGTCGCCATGAATCCGGTGCTCGACCGAGACGACCACCATCGGCCCGGTATTGCCGACCTTCTCGGCGATACTGCGGATGAACGACCGCTTGACCAGCTTCTCCCCCACCCGCAGCGGCGCATTGAAGGTCAGCGCGCCGCTGGCCCACATGCGCCGTTGCAGCCGGACGGGGGGCAGGAAATCGCCAAGCGCCGGATGGCCGTCGCGCGACAGGTCGGAAAGGGGCGCGGTGGGATTGAAGGCACACCAGTGCCACAGCGGATCCATCGCCTCGCCCTCGCGCGGCGCTGCCGTGTCCGGCTGACCCAGGGTGGCATGGATCTGCGCGGCTTGCGCTGCGGTCACGACGCCCTCGCACATCTCGCTACGCCCCTCCCAGGCCCTGACATTGAGCTGATCCATGACTGCCTCCCTGACGACTGAAAACAGGGTGACGGCAGCGCGAAAAAAGTCAAGTTTTCAGATACTTAGCGGAATACCATCGTATGCAGGCAGCGATTTCGCAGGCGCAGAAAACACCCGTTGCCCTTGTTTTGGATCGGGAATCCAGC
>JAASSQ010000356.1 GCA_021767845.1 Roseovarius sp.
CGCGTTGTACCGACGCCGATCGGCACGCATTTCGTATAGGGCAGGCCCAGTTCGCGCTCCATCCAGCGGCAGGCGGCCTCGCCGGTTTCGGGATACATCAGCACGTTGACATGCGCCGCCCCCAGCCGGGTCAGATCGTCGGGGCTCGCACCGTAAGGCGCGGTCACGTTCACCGCGATCCCCATATCCTCCAGCAGCGCGGTCACCTCGGCGATGTCGTCGCGGTGCCGAAAGCCAAGCGCCGTCGGCCCGATCAGGTTGGCGGTGACGTGGGCCGTTTTCGCGACCGGCCGCGCCAGCGCGCGCACGATCCGGAAGAACGTCTCGTCCGCGCCGTAATTCTCCTTGCGCTGGTAGCTGGGCAGGTCCAGCGCGATGACCGGCACGGGCAGGCCCATCATCTCGGCGATGCCGCCGGGATCGTCCTGGATCAGCTCGGCGGTGCAGGACGCGCCCACGATCATCGCCTGCGGGCGGAACCGCTCATAGGCGGCGTGGCAGGCGGTTCGGAACAGGTCGGCGGTGTCGCTGCCCAGGTCGCGCGCCTGGAAGGTGGTATAGGTCACCGGCGGGCGGTGGTTGCGCCGCTCGATCATGGTGAACAGCAGATCGGCATAGGTGTCGCCCTGCGGCGCGTGCAGCACGTAATGCAGGCCCTTCATCGCGGTGGCGACCCGCAGGGCGCCCACATGCGGCGGGCCTTCATATGTCCACACGCTCAGCTTCATTCCGCCGCCTCCAGCCGCAGCGCCGCGCGGCGGTGCATCGGGCGCGAGAACAGCCCGGCCAGATCGCCCGCCTGCTCGTAGAAATGCACCGGGGTGAAGACCAGCTCGATCGCCCATTTGGTCGTCAGCCCCTCGGCCTCCAGCGGGTTGGCCAGCCCCAGTCCGCAGACCGTCAGATCGGGGTGCGCGGCGCGGCAGCGATCCAGTTGCAATTCCACGTCCTGCCCCTCGGACAGTTGCGGCCCCTCGGCCAGCAGGTCCAGCTCCGGTCCCAGGATGCCCTTGTGGATATAGGGCGTGCCCACCTCGACTGCCTGCATCCCGCATTCGCGGGTCAGGAAGCGGGCCAGCGGGATTTCCAACTGGCTGTCGGGGAAGAAGAACACCGATTTTCCATTCAGGGTCTCGGTGGCCCGGGCCACGGCGGTGCGGGCACGTGCGCGGGGCGCGTCGGTGACGGCGCCGAAACGCGCCGGATCGACGCCGAACTCCCGCGCGACGGCAAGAAGCCACGCGGTGGTGCCCTCCTCGCCGAACGGGAACGGCGCGGGGAGATGACGCGCCCCGCGTCTCTCCAGGGCGGCATGGGTGCCGCCGAGGAAAGGCTGTGTCAGTGCAAAAACCGTGTCGGGGCCGATCGCGACCTCGCGGGTCGCGTCGCGCGCGGGCAGCACGGCGACATCCTCGATCCCCATGCGCCCCAGAAGGTCCAGCGCCTGATCCTCGACCACGTCGGGCAGCGCGCCCACCAGCAGCAACTGGCGCTTGTCTGTGGCGGGCAGGGCCGGGACCATCGCGGCCAGGCAGGCATCCTCGCCCTCGGTAAAGGTCGTCTCGATGCCCGAGCCGGAGTAGTTCAGCACCCGCACCTTCGGCGCGTGTTTCGCGCTCAGCCGCTCGGCGGCGCGCGCCAGGTCCAGCTTGATGACCTCCGAGGGGCAGCTTCCGACAAGGAAAAGCTGGCGAATGTCGCCGCGCCGCGCCAGCAGGCGATCGACCTCGCGTTCCAGCTCGTCCTGCGCGTCGGCCAGCCCGGCCAGGTCGGTTTCTTCCAGGATCGCGGTGCCGAAGCGCGGCTCGGCAAAGATCATGACGCCCGCCGCGCTTTGCAAAAGATGCGCGCATGTGCGGCTGCCCACCACCAGGAAGAACGCGTCCTGGATCTTGCGGTGCAGCCAGATGATTCCCGTCAGCCCGCAGAACACCTCGTGCTGGCCGCGCTCTTTCAGGACGGGCGCGTTGCGGCAGCCGGCGGCGGGGGGCGGGGGGGTGTGACGGGTCATGCCGCGCCCTCCGCGCCCTCGGCCTGCAGGCGCGCGGCCCGCAGTTTCAGCAGGAACTGACCGGCATTGACGACGTAGGCGGCATAGGCGGCCAGCGCCAGAACCATCTGCCCGTCCGGCCCCATCGCACCGCTGAACAGCGCCCACAGATAGGCGCTATGCAGCGCGATCACCCCGAAGCTGAACACGTCCTCCCAGAAGAAGGCCGGGGCGAAAAGGTATTGACCGAAAACGACCTTTTCCCAGATCGCACCGGTCACCATGATGAGGTAGAGAAAGCCTGTCTTGACCAGGATCGACCATGTCGCGATCTCGTATCCCGCGCCGGTGACAAGGAACCGCAGCACCAGCCCAAGCGAGATCACGAAGACCATGAATTGCAGCGGCGCCAGAATGCCCTGCACCAGCGTCCAGACGCTTGCGTCGCGCCGCGCGCGCTGCGCCCCGGTATAAAGCACCGGGCGGTCCGATCTGGCAGCGGGATTCGGCACCGTGTTTCCCCTTCGCAGGCCAATGTGCATGGCTCGATGCTACGGGCGAGGCGCGGAAAGTGTCAACTAAAACTTACACACTGTGGCGGA
>JAASSQ010000357.1 GCA_021767845.1 Roseovarius sp.
CAATATTACCAGACGCGGGCGGGCCGGTTAAGGGACACCGCCCTTGATGTTGCACCGCCCCGCGCGCGGCTCTATATGCGCCTCCATGCTCGACGTGACCCCCAACCGCCCCGATCTGCCGCCCGAAATCGCGCGGCGCCGCACCTTCGCGATCATCTCGCACCCCGATGCGGGCAAGACGACGCTGACCGAAAAATTCCTGCTCTATGGCGGCGCGATCCAGATGGCGGGCCAGGTCCGCGCCAAGGGCGAGGCACGGCGCACGCGCTCGGACTACATGCAGATGGAAAAGGATCGCGGGATCTCGGTCTCGGCCTCGGCCATGTCCTTCGATTTCGGCCCCTTCCGCTTCAACCTGGTGGATACGCCCGGCCACTCGGATTTCTCCGAGGACACCTATCGCACCCTGACGGCGGTGGATGCCGCGATCATGGTGATCGACGGAGCCAAGGGCGTCGAAAGCCAGACCCGCAAGCTGTTCGAGGTCTGCCGCCTGCGTGACCTACCGATCCTGACCTTCTGCAACAAGATGGACCGCGAAAGCCGCGACACCTTCGACATCATCGACGAGATCCAGGAAAACCTGGCGATCGACGTGACCCCGGCCAGCTGGCCCATCGGCATGGGCCGCGATTTCGTGGGCTGCTATGACATGCTGAACGACCGGCTGGAACTGATGGACCGCGCCGACCGCAACAAGGTGGCCGAATCGATCCAGATCGACGGGCTGGACGACCCCAAGCTGGACGAACACGTGCCGTCCCACCTGGTCGAGAAGCTGCGCGAAGACGTCGAGATGGCGCGCGAACTGCTGCCCGCGCTCGACCCGCAATCGGTGCTCGAAGGGCACATGACCCCGATCTGGTTCGGCTCTGCGATCAACTCCTTCGGGGTCAAGGAACTGATGGACGGCATCGGCACCTACGGCCCCGAGCCGCAGCCGCAATCGGCCGACACCCGCCAGATCGCGCCTGAGGAAAGCAAGGTCACGGGCTTCGTCTTCAAGGTGCAAGCCAACATGGACCCCAAGCACCGCGACCGGGTGGCCTTCCTGCGGATGGCGTCGGGGCATTTCAAGCGCGGCATGAAACTGACCCATGTGCGCTCGAAGAAGCCGATGACCGTGTCGGCCCCCGTCCTGTTCCTGGCCTCGGACCGCGAACTGGCCGAAGAGGCCTGGGCGGGCGACATCATCGGCATTCCCAACCACGGCCAGCTGCGCATCGGCGACACCCTGACCGAGGGCGAGGCGCTGCGCGTCACCGGCATCCCGTCCTTCGCGCCCGAACTGCTGCAATCGTGCCGCGCGGGCGACCCAATGAAGGCCAAGCACCTGGAAAAAGCGCTGATGCAATTCGCCGAGGAAGGCGCGGCCAAGGTGTTCAAACCCGCCTTCGGCTCGGGCTTCATCGTCGGCGTCGTGGGCGCGCTGCAATTCGAGGTTCTGGGCAGCCGTATCGAGCTGGAATACGGCCTGCCGGTGCGATTCGAGGCGTCGCAATTCACCTCGGCCCGCTGGGTCACCGGCCCGAAAGAGGCGGTCGAGGCGTTCGCCGACGCCAACAAGAGCCATATCGCGCATGACCATGACGGCGACATCGTGTACCTGACGCGCCTGCAATGGGACATCGACCGCATCGAACGCGACCACCCCGACGTGACGCTGAGCGCGACCAAGGAAATGATGGCCTGAGCGTCGGGCGGAGGATGGGGGCTCTGCCCCCGCCGTTGAAAATGCACGCATTTCCAACGACTCCCCCGAGGTATTTCGCGCCAGATGAAGCCGCGCGGCCCAGTTGGCGCTTGCGCCGCCCCGCGCCTCTTCGCATTCTGCGCGCATGAGCCAGCCCACATGGGGCCTTGTCGCCACGATCAAGGCCGAGACCACAGACATCCTGAATTTCGCCGCCCACCATATCGGGCTGGGAGCGCACCGCCTGCATGTCTATCTCGACGCGGACAACCCGGCCGCCTATGCCGCGCTCAAGGCGCATCCCAAGTGCCGCGTCACGGTCTGCGACGAGGGCTACTGGAGGCGCCGGGGCAAGCGGCCCGACACCCACCAGCACCGCCAGTCGATCAATGCCACCCATTGCCTGCGCAAGCGTCCGCAGGTCGATTGGCTCGCGCATATCGACGTGGACGAGTTTCTCTGGCCCACAAGCCCCCTGCCCGATCAACTGGCCGCGCTGCCGCCCGAAACCTTCAGCGCGCGGGTCCGCCCGATCGAGGCGATGGCCCCCGACCCGACCGATCCGCCGCCCCAGGGCATCACCTGGTTCAAGGCCTGCGCGCGCTATCCCGGCCAGCGCCGCGACCAGACCGCGCGCCTCTATCCCACCTTCGGCCCGCATCTGAACGGCGGGTTCCTCAGCCACGTGGCGGGCAAGGTCTTCGTGCGCACCGACCGGCCCGACACCAGCCTGCGCATCCACAACGCCTTTGCCGGCAAGGAGAAAGACCCCGCCCCGGCCGACCTGCCCGACACCGAGCTCTGCCACCTGCACGCCCCCGACTGGCAAAGCTGGCGCCGCGCCTATCGTTTCCGGCTGACGCGGGGCTCCTACCGTGCCGGGCTCAAGCCGCCGCC
>JAASSQ010000358.1 GCA_021767845.1 Roseovarius sp.
ACATCGTCATCTGCAGCCAGCTTTTCGGCGGCATCGTATAGCTCTGCGATCAATTCGCCATTCAGCGCATTGTGTTTGTCGGGGCGGTTGAGCGTCAGCGTGGCGACGCCGCGCGCATCAGTTTCGACAAGGATCGTGTTGTAGGTATTGGTCAACTTGAAGCCTCACATTCTGAATACAGGCGTATGGCGACCGGCTTCGGGCACCGATGTCACGATGGCCAGGCACAGGCCAAGGATATCGCGGGTTTGCGCGGGTTCGATCAGCCCGTCATCCCAAAGCCGCGAGGTGGCATAATAGGGATCGGACTGTTCACCATACTGGGCCCGAACTTGCTCCTCGATCAGCTTCATGTCGGCCTCCATCTTGCCCGGGTCGCCCCCTTTCTGGCGGCGCAGTTCCAGCATCACATTTGTGGCGATGTCGGCAGACATGGTGGCCAGTTCCGCCGTGGGCCAGGCAAAGAGAAAATTCGGGGCGAAACCACGTCCGCACATGCCGTAGTTGCCTGCCCCGTATGAGCCGCCCAAGAGGACCGACAGGCGCGGCACCTTGGCAACCGACATGGCATAGACCAGCTTGGCGCTGTCTTTGGCAATGCCGCCGCGCTCGGCTTCGGTGCCGACCATGAAGCCCGAGATGTTGTGGAGGAACAAAAGCGGGATGTTGCGTTGATCGCACATCGACACGAATTGCGCGCCCTTGAGCGAACTGTCGGACACAAGCGCCCCATTATTTGCGAGAATGCCCACTCGATAGCCGTGAATCCGCGCGGTGCCGCAGACCAGCGTCTCACCCCATCCGGGCTTGAATTCGCGGAATTCGCCGGCGTCGATCATGCGCAGCAGAACCTCGCGCATGTCATAGGGCTGTTTGCGATCGGCGCTGATGACGCCAAGCAGTTCCTCTGGGTTGCGCGCCGGCGGCGCGCAGGTTGCATCGGGACCCATCGGGCGCGACAGGCCCAGTTCGGATACGATGTCGCGCATCAGAGCAAGCGCATGATACTCGTCCTCGGCCAGATGGTCAGACACACCGGAGACGCGCGAATGCATCTCGGCCCCCCCCAATGTTTCTCCATCAACCTCTTCGTTGATCGCCACCTTGACGATCGAGGGGCCGCCCAGATGGATGCGTGCGTTGCCGCGTACCATGATGACTTCGTCCGACAGGGCCGGGATATAGGCCCCACCGGCCGTGCAGCCTCCAAAGACCGCCGAGATCTGCGGCAGGCCGCTCGCGGACATGTTGGTTTGACGATAAAAGGAATTGCCGAAATGGCGGGCATCGGGGAAAACCCGGTCCTGCTCTGGCAGATAGGCACCGCCGCAATCCACCAGATAGAGGCAGGGCAGCCGGTTCTCGGCTGCGATTTCCTGGGCGCGGATGTGTTTCTGCACGGTTTCGTGATAGAAAGACCCACCCTTCACTGTCGCATCGTTGGCGATCACAACGCAGGGCAGCCCGTGGACGATCCCGATACCGGTCACGATCCCCGCACCGGGCACCTCGCCCCCGTATTGACCGTAGGCGGCAAGCGACGACAGCTCAAGAAACGCAGTGCCCGGATCCACCAGCAGGTCGATCCGTTCGCGGACCAACAGCTTGCCGCGCTTGCGATGCCGCGCGACCATATCGGGGCGGCCGCCAGCCGTTGCTTCGGCGATCCGCGCACGCAGCGTTTCGACGCGCTCGCTTTGTGCGGCGTGGTTGCGGGTGTAGGTCTCTGATGCGGTCAGCACCGCTGTTTCAAGACGTGCCATGAAGTCAGGTATCCTGTCTTTGGAGTATCCCGTTGAGGAACACATCGGCATAGGTGCGTGACAACGCATCGGCGCTACCGCGGTCCGGGTCGAACCAATCGAGCGTGGCGTTCAATGTACCGATCAGCATCAGGCGCAGGCGACGGATATCGACGTCTTGCTTCAGCGTGCCATCTTTCTTAAGCTGGGACAGAAGACTGTCCCACTCTGCCTCATAGGCCCTGCGCGTGGGCAAGTTGGCATCCCGGACGGATTGCGGCACCTGCCCGAAAATACGCACATTCGCCGATGTATAATCGCTCACATCAATAAGCGCGCGCAGATGCGCCCGGATCGCGGCGCGCAGTACCGTTTCGCCGTCGGCATCGGCCCGCAGGTCGGTGACGGCGTCTCTCATGCTCTCGTGAACGACTCGAATCCCTGCATCAAGAACGGCCGCGACGATCTCGTCCTTGGAACCGAAATGATAATATATGCTACCCGCCTTGATCCCGGCGGCCTCGGCAATTTTTCGGAGCGAAACGGACCCGTAGCCTTGTTCGCGGAAAAGCCGCGCGGCAATGTCCAGCACCCCATCCCGTCCAACCGCGCTGCGCGATGTCTCGTTGATTTTGATTGCCGTGTTTTGTGCCATATACTTTCGTATCGCCCCAACGCCTAACTAACGCCTGTTAGGTTAATAACGCAAATGAGTAAATCGTCGTGATCGTGCCAGACTAGAGTTTGCGGAAAATTCCGCATTGGCGACCGCCAAGAGGCCGCCCAGACATTAATGTGCTTGCCCGGACCCCGTCATCGGGTCCGGGCAAATGCCTTAGATCACG
>JAASSQ010000359.1 GCA_021767845.1 Roseovarius sp.
CAGGGCGCGGTGACGGCCGATCACGTGATCCTGGCCTGCAACGGCTATCTTGGCGGGCTCGATCGCCGCGTGGCCGCCCGCGTCATGCCGATCAACAATTTCATCGCCGCGACCGAACCCCTGGGTGACGAGGCCGCCCGCGTCCTGACCCGCGACATCGCCGTGGCCGACACCAAGTTCGTGGTCAATTACTTCCGCCTCAGCCACGACAAGCGGCTGCTCTTCGGCGGCGGCGAAAGCTATGGCTACCGCTTCCCCGACATCGACGCCACGGTGCGCAAGCCGATGGCCCAGATCTTCCCGCATCTGCGCGACATCCTCTTCGACTATACTTGGGGCGGGACGCTGGCGATCACGATCAAGCGGATGCCCTACCTTGCGCGGCTGGCGCCCAACATGCTGTCGGCCTCGGGCTATTCGGGCCACGGGGTCGGCACCGCCACCCATGCCGGCAAGCTGATGGCCGACGCCATCGCCGGGCAATCGGCGGGGTTCGACACCCTGTCGCGCGTGCCCGCCCCGCGCTTTCCCGGCGGCGCGGCGCTGCGCGCGCCGCTGCTGGTGCTGGCGATGACATGGTATGCGATGCGCGACCGGCTTGGGGGCTGAGGCACGATCCCGCACGCGGCGCGGTGTCGCGAAATTTTCACTTTGGCCCGCGCGGAAATTTGTTTAGGTTTTCCGAAAAGAGACTTCAGGAAACCCGAACATTCAGGATCCCCGCTTAAAATGCCCCTGCCCCCCAATGTCTACGATGCCGAACCCATCCCCGAGGCCGCCCGTGCCGAGATCGACCGGATGCTGCAATCGGGCGATCTCTTCCGCTACACCGCACCGGAAAACGCTCCCGTAACCCTGCTGGAACGCGACTTCGCCGAGGTCATGGGCACGCGCTACGCGCTTGCGGTGTCGTCCTGTTCGGCGGCGCTGTTCCTGTCGCTCAAGGCGCTCGACCTGCCGCGCGACACCCGCGTCCTGATCCCCGCCTTCACCTTCGCCGCCGTGCCGTCCTCGGTGGTCCATGCCGATTGCATCCCCGTCCTGTGCGAGGTGGGCAACGATTACCGCGTCGATCTGGCCGATTTCGAGGCCAAGCTCGACGGGGTGCAGGCCGTCATCATCAGCCACATGCGCGGCCATACCAGCGACATGGACGCGATCATGGCCCTGTGCGAGGCGCGCGGCATCCCGGTGATCGAGGATGCGGCTCATTCGCTCGGCACCACCTGGAACGGGCGCAGGATCGGCACGATCGGGCGCGTGGGCTGTTTCAGCTTCCAGTCCTACAAGCTGGTGAACGCGGGCGAAGGCGGCATCCTCGTCACCGACGATGCCGATCTGGTGGCGCGTGCGGTCATCATGTCGGGGGCCTATGAACACAACTGGTCCAAGCACCACACCGATGCCGATCTCGATGCGGCCTTTGCCCGCTGGCAGAACCGTCTGCCGCTCTACAATCTGCGCATGAGCAATCTCAGCGCGGCGATCATCCGCCCGCAACTGGCCGAGATCCCCCGCCGCGTAACCGACGGGCGCGCCAACCACGACCACGTCGCAGCGCGGCTCGATGCCTCGCCGTGGATGCAGGTGCCCCGCCCCCTGCCGCCCGAACGGCGCGCGCCGGATTCGATCCAGTTCAACCTTGTCGGGCTCAGCGACGCGGACAGCCGCGCCTTCGCGGCCGCCGCATCGGCGCGCGGGATCAAGGTGCAGGTTTTCGGGATGTCCGCCGACAACGCGCGCGCCTTCTGGAACTGGCGCTTCCTGCCCGAAGACCCGGGCGATCTGCCGCAGACGCGGGCCATGCTGATGCGAGCCTGCGACGTGCGCCTGCCCGCGCGCCTGACCCGCCCCGAACTCGACCTGATCGCCGACGCGCTGATCGCCGCCGCGCAGGACGTGATGGGCCAGCCCCGCGCCTACGGCACCTGAGGCCCCCCGGTTTCCCGGCCCGTCAGAGCACCGTGACGCTGTCGCCCAGGAACGGGTATTCGGCGATCGCCGGGGCCACGATCTGTTCGTGCAGGATCGGGCGCAGCGCCTCGGCCACCTGGCCTGGCATCTCGCCCAGGATGTCCTTGCGCGCGGTCAGCGAGATCGTGCGCGACATCGGCTCGAAGGGCAGTTCCATCACGTCGATCTGGTCGGCGAACCGCCGCGCCCGCATCAGCGCCAGCGGCGGCAGGATCGTCCAGCCCGCGCCGCGCCCGACCAACGCCAGGATCGCGTGGTAGCTGTCGATCTCGAACCGGTGCCGCAGCGTCAGGTTCTGCCGGGTCAGATGCGCCCCCACCAGCCGGCCCATGTAATGCCGCTGCGTATATTGCACCAGCGGCATCCGCTTGAGCTGTCGCAGCACGTCCTTTCCGGGGTCGATCGCCCCCCGCGGCGCGGCTGCCACGAACCCTTCGCGCAAGACGGGATGTACCTCGGCCCAGTCACCGCCCGCGCCCAGATCGGCCGCCACGATCACGTCCAGCGCCCGCTGATCCAGCAGGTCGAACAGCGTGTGGCTCGCCCCGGTCTCCAGCAGGAACTGGCACCCCTTCAGCTCGTCGGCCATGTGGGTCAGA
>JAASSQ010000093.1 GCA_021767845.1 Roseovarius sp.
CGGTGGTCATCTTCTCGATATCCTTGGCCGAATAGATCGACAGGCTGTTGCGCACACGATCCTCGGAGCAGGTGCAGCCGAACTGAACCGGCTGCAGGTCGAACACCCGTGGCGTTTCCTCATGGAACAGGCGCACCAAAAGGTCGGTGGGCGCGATCGACGGGCCGATCAGTTCAAGATCCTCGACCGTGTCCAGCAGGGTGTTGGCCCGGTTCCAGTTCTCCTCGTCCTCGCCCTCGACGATATCCGCAGGCAGAAGTAGGCCCTCTTCCCCCGATCCACCGCCCTGCGCGTGCGGCGATGCCTTGGGCATATGCTGCAGCATGACACCACCGGCGCGCCAGTGTTCCTGCCCACCCTGTTCGGTGGACTTGCCGAAAGACAGCGCAAACCGGGTGGGCAATTGTTCGGATTGCGCGAAATAGGCCTCGGCACTGGCGCTGACCCCGTCACCGGAAATCGGCGTAATGCCCTGATAGGGTTCGGTGCCCTTGCCCTGGTCGATCAACACGGCGAAGTACCCCTCACCCAATTGCGCGAAGGGCGCACCATCGGTGATGCGGTCACGGTCAAAGCTGGCATAGGCGCGAATGCGGGCCGGCTCCCCCTCGGCCGCCGGCGCGAAATAGTCTGTTGCGATCATGCGCACAGGGCCTTTTGTCTGAACCTGAAGCGACAATTTCCAACGCAGTTTGATCGTCTGGCCGATCAGCGCCGTCAGAAGCGCCATCTCGGCAACGAGCGCCTCGACCGCCGCGGGATAGTCATGCTGGTTCAGGATGCTGTCCAGCACCCCGTCAAGCCGGGCCACGCGCCCGCGAATGTCCGCGTTGTCCAGTTGGAACGGCAGGATCGTGTCGTCCCACGCGATTTTCTGTCCGAGTGTCATGGAATGTCCTTGTGTGCCGGAATTTGGCATATCGCGGTTATATAATCAGGGCAACCGCGCGTCCAAGGGGCCGGCGCGTGCGGGGTCCGGGCCGCGTTGTTTTACCGCTTGAATTCAAGCATGGCCGCCGACACGTCATCCGCGAAATCCTCGGTTCCGGCGAAATCCGCGAGTTTCCAGACCAGGGATTCGAGACAGGCGGCACCGGATGTCTGCCGCAGCTCTTTCAGCATCGCGGCAAGCCCGGCATCGTCGAGAAGCCTCCCGGACCGATTTGCGCATTCTACGATCCCGTCGGAATGGATCAGGAGCCTGTCACCCGGACCCAGACGGAAGGACACCTGATCATATCGGGCACCCTCCAGCAGGCCGACCGGCAAACCGCCATGCCCCACGAATTCGACCGCACCGCTGGCCCTTTGGACAGCGGGACAGGGATGGCCGGCTTGCGCAAGGGTCACGTCCCCGCGGGCAAGATCCACATCGGCCAGAACCATCGTGAAATAATGCTCGGTATGCATTTCATCGAGGATCAGGCGGTTCAGGGCTGAAATGGTTTGCGCAGGGGGCCGCATCGCGTGCTGACCATTCGCGATCTGGAACAGGGCCACGTTCTGGTCCGGCGCCGACGCCGACAGATACCCGGCCAGTCGCGCCGTCATCAGAGCCGAACTGACCCCATGACCCGAGACATCGATCCCATAGACGCCGATCCGCATCGGCCCCGCGGGGAACATCCCCACAAGATCGCCGCCGACATGGCCACTTGACCGCAACAACATCGAAATCTCGGCTGTTCCAAGGTCGCGAAAACGGTCGCTGACCAGCGATTGTTGGAGTTTGCGGGCTTCGATCAGGTCGCTGTCGAGAGAATCATACAGTTTTTGCAGCTCATCCAGCGTCGAGGCGATCAGCCGGTTCTTTTCGGTCAGTTCGCGCTCCATCCGAAGGATGCGATCACCGGCAGCGATCCGGGCGCGCAATTCGGCGGGATTGACCGGCTTGGTCAGGAAATCATCGGCCCCCGCATCCAGGCCGCAGGCAATATCAGCCTTGTCGCTGCGCGAGGTCAGAAGAATGAAATAGCCATAGGTCTCGCGCCGCATGTTGCGAAAAGCCCTGCAGAATTTGAGCCCGTCCATGCCGGGCATCATCCAGTCACTGAGGACAAGATCGGGCGCGGCACGTTCGCACCGGGCAAGCGCCTGCGCGCCGCTGTCCGCCTCGTCAACCTCGAACCCCCATCGGCGCAGAGATGCGCTGACGATGCGCCGCTGCACGCGGCTGTCATCGACGACAAGCACCCGCCGGATCGTTTGATCCGGTGGCGATGCGCGGTCCGGTTGGGGTGCGGCCCTTGGCACTGGCTGACCTCCTGTTTCCGGGACCGGGATACGCCAGCCCCGTTAACACCCCGTGAAATGCCGAATTTTTCCTATCCGGTCGGGCCCGGTTTGCGGCGCATTAACCCCTCCGATGCAGGGTCGGCCCGCCAGGAAAGGGAGAATCGAATGATCAACTGGAAAAGGGTGCACGAATTGCGCGACGAAATCGGCAGCGATGAGTTTGCCGAGGTTGTGGATCTCTTTATCGAGGAGGTCGATGAGGAAATCGACCGCCTGAAGTGGCGGAGCGGCATGTCCGATCTCGACGGGCGATTGCATTGCCTGAAAGGAAGCGCGCTGAACCTTGGCTTTTCCGAGCTTTGCACCCTGTGCCAGGAGGGCGAAGCGGCCGTGGCACAGGGCGAAGCCGACCGTGTGGATATCAACGCGATCGTATCCTGCTATGACAGATCACGTGCCGCGTTTCTGGCGGGCCTGGGCGATAGGGAAGAGGGCTAGATCAGGAACTCGGCCAACACGTCATCATCGGTGATGTCGCGGTAATTGAACCCGGCGGCATCCAGCTTGTGTTCGATATGCACGAAATTCTCGGCATGTGTCGTTTCGATGCCGATCAGGACCGACCCGAAGTTTCGCGCCGACTTCTTCAGGTATTCGAAGCGGGCGATATCGTCATCGGGCCCGAGGATGGACAAAAAATCTTTCAACGCGCCGGGCCGCTGCGGCATCCGCAGGATGAAATACTTCTTGATACCTGAATACCGCTGTGCGCGCTCCTTGACTTCGGGCAGACGTTCGAAGTCGAAATTCCCGCCTGATGTGACGCAAACAACAGTCTGACCGCGAATGTCCTCGCGCAGGTCCTTCAACGCATCCACCGCCAGGGCGCCGGCGGGTTCCAGCACGATGCCTTCGATATTCAGCATATCCAGCATCGTGGTGCACAGACGATCCTCGCTGATGTTCAGCACATCGGCGGGATCGACCGTTTTCAACCGTTCGAACGTTCTGTCACCGATCTGCGCCACGGCCGCGCCATCCGCAAAGGTGTTGACGTGGTTCAAGCGTTGCGGGCGACCCGCCTTGAGCGCCGCCGCCAAACAGGCGCCGCCTTCGGGTTCGACCAGCGTGATATGAGACCGGGTTTCAAAATAACTGCTGACCCCGGCGGATAGCCCGCCACCACCCACTGGCATGATGATCCGGTCAGGAGGGGTATCAAGCTGCGCTTCGATCTCGACCCCGACCGATGCCTGACCCTCGATCACGTCTTCGTCGTCGAACGGGGACAGGAAATGACCCTTCGTCTCGGCACAAAACGCTTGCGCGGCGGCCAACGTGTCATCGAAATAGTCGCCCGTCAGCCGGATCGAGACCGCGTCGCCGCCGAATTTCTCGGTCTTGCCGATCTTCTGCTGCGGCGTGGTGACCGGCATGAAGATCGTGCCCTTGACCCCGAAATGCCGGCACATGAAGGCCACGCCCTGCGCGTGGTTGCCCGCGCTGGCACATACGAATTGCGTGGTTTCGGGGTGACGGGCCATGACCTTGCGCATCGCGTTGAAGGCGCCGCGCAGCTTGTAGGAACGAACAGGCGAAAGATCCTCGCGCTTGAGAAGGATGTTGGCGTGATACCGCTCGGACAGGTGGTCGTTTCGTTGCAGCGGCGTGGGGTCGAACACGTCACGCATCGCGGCTTCGGCGGCTTGGGCGAGGGTGCGGAAATCGGTCATATCACCTTGATTGACGCAATGTCGGGATGCTGGCAAGGGGCGGGCGCAAGGCATACCGCAGAATACCGCGCAGGGCCTGCATCTTGCCCCTATGCGCAAAACCCGGTAATCGCCGGGCGCGTATTTGACGGAAGGAAAAACAGATGTCCGCGCCCAAGAAAGTCGTGCTGGCCTATTCCGGTGGCCTTGATACCTCGATCATCCTGAAATGGCTTCAGACGGAATACGGCTGCGAGGTCGTGACCTTTACCGCCGATCTGGGCCAGGGCGAAGAGCTGGAGCCCGCGCGCCAGAAGGCGGAAATGCTTGGAATCAAACCGGAAAATATCTTTATCGAGGATATCCGGGAAGAATTCGTGCGCGATTTCGTCTTCCCGATGTTCCGGGCCAACGCAGTTTACGAGGGGCTGTATCTGTTGGGAACCTCGATTGCGCGGCCGTTGATCTCGAAACGGCTGGTCGAGATCGCGGAGGAGACCGGGGCGGATGCCGTGGCGCATGGGGCGACGGGCAAGGGCAATGACCAGGTGCGGTTCGAACTGGCTGCCTATGCGCTGAACCCTGAGATCAAGGTGATCGCGCCGTGGCGGGAGTGGGATCTGACCAGCCGGACCAAACTGCTTGATTTCGCAGAGAAAAACCAGATCCCGATTGCCAAGGACAAGCGGGGCGAGGCGCCGTTCAGCGTGGATGCGAACCTGCTGCACACATCGAGCGAAGGCAAGGTGCTGGAGGATCCGGCGGTGGATGCGCCGGACTACGTGTATCAGCGGACCACCAACCCCGAGGACGCCCCGAACGAGCCGGAATTCATCGAGATCGGCTTTGAAAAGGGCGATCCCGTCAGCATCAACGGCGAGGCTCTGAGCCCGGCCAACCTGTTGACAAAGCTGAATGAATTGGGCGGAAAGCACGGTATTGGCCGGCTTGACCTGGTGGAAGGCCGGTTCGTGGGCATGAAGAGCCGCGGGATTTACGAGACGCCGGGTGGCACCGTTCTGCTGGAGGCGCATCGCGGGATCGAGCAGATCACGCTGGATCGCGGGGCAGCGCATCTGAAGGACGAGCTGATGCCGCGCTATGCCGAGTTGATCTATAACGGGTTCTGGTACAGCCCCGAACGCGAGATGTTGCAGGCCGCGATCGACCAATCACAACATCATGTGACGGGCACCGTGCGCCTGAAGCTCTACAAGGGGATGGCGCGGACCGTTGGGCGCTGGTCGGATCACAGCCTCTATTCCGAAGCGCACGTGACGTTCGAGGACGATGCGGGCGCCTATGACCAGAAAGACGCGGCCGGATTCATCCAGTTGAACGCGCTGCGGCTGAAACTTCTGGCCGCGCGGGACCGGAAATTGAAGGGCTGAGTTTCGTACGAAATTGCAAATTTCACCGGCGGTTTCGTACCAAACACGGGATCGCCGTGAAAAGGTTTGTACAAACCCCGGAAATCCGGGCGGCGGGGGGCCGGTCACGGGCGCAGGCGAACGGCGCTGAGCGCGCGATAGGCGGGCATCGCGTCTTGCGCAAGCGCGGCGCGCGGACCGTCAAGCCGGGGCAGATCCCCTTCGGCCGGGGCGAAGCCGGTGGAGGCATGGACCGAGCCATACCAATGCGCGGCCCACACCCCGTCGGATTGGTGCCCCCCGGCGCGCCAGTGCAGCATCGCGTCATCCCAGGCAAGGCCGAGCGCATCGCAGAGTGCCCGCAGCATGGCGCCGGGATCGCGGCGAATGTCCGACGAGTCGATCACCACCGGCGCGGCACCTGCGGCGGTTAGCTGTTCGTAAAGCTCCAACTGCTGAACGAAACCAATGTCGGCCAGCGTGGGATTGTCATACTTGGCCGAGAAACTGGCCGCGACACGCGCCGGATGGCGGATCAGGAACACGTTGGTGACCTCAGTGATCCAGTCGCGCGGGATGCCGGGGATCATGTGCTGGGCCATGTGCTTCTGGTAGTAATGAGGCTTGCCCTCGGGGACCGGGCCAAGAAGCTGCGCCACCACGTCGGCCGGGTCGGTGGGCTGGGAGGCGATGATCGCCTCGCGCATCGGGTGGTTGAGCCCCGTCCGCGTCAGATACGCGGCATAGAAGGGCTCATCGATCACGGCGAAATCGGATCGTGCGCCGAAGGCATACATCATCGCGGTGGAAAGGTTCCGCGGGCCGGACCACATGGCGATCCGCATCAGGCCGTTTCCCGCTGAATCAGAGCCTTGTAAAGCTCTTGTATCCGCTGCGTGACCGGGCCGGGGGCGGCATCGCCGATGGGCCGGCCGTCGATTTCGCTGACAGGCGTCTGCGCACCGAACGTGCCGGTCAGAAACGCCTCGTCCGCGCCATAGGTATCGACAAGGGAATAATTGCGCTCGAACACCGGGATGCCGTTGTCGCGGCACAAGTCGATCACCTTTTGCCGGGTGATGCCGTTCATGCAGTAGTCGCCCGTGCTGGTCCAGACCTGCCCCTTGCGGACGATGAAGAAATTGCAGGCGTTGGTGGTGTTCACGAAGCCATGCACGTCGAGCATCAACGCCTCGTCGGCCCCGGCCTTTTCGGCCGCGATGCAGGCGAGGATGCAATTCAGCTTGGAATGGGAATTCAGCTTGGGGTCCTGCGTCATGGGCAAGCCCCGCATATGCGGCACCGTGGCCAGACGGATCGGGCGGGCGATCTGCGGCCTGGAATGTTCCATGATGATCGCCACGGTCGGCCCTTGGCGCGATAGGGCCGGGTGCTGGAAAGGGCGGGTCTTGATCCCGCGCGTCACCATCAGCCGGGCATGGGCATCGGTTTCCATGTCGTTGGCTTTCTGGGTGTCCAGCAAGGCCTGAAACACCTGGTCGCGGGTCATGCCGATATCGAGGTCAAGGGCCTTGGCGGCCTCGAACAGGCGATCGAGATGTTCGTCGGCAAAGGCCCATGTGCCGTTGTAGAGGCGCAGCCCCTCCCACACGCCGTCGCCCAGCATGAAGCCGCTGTCATAGACGCTGACCGTGGCCTCATGTTTCGGCACGATCCGGCCATTGAGCCAGATCCTGATCTGGTCGTTGCGCGCGTCTTCCTCGGCCTGATGGGTGGTTTGCTGATCGGTCATGTCGGCCCCCGCAGTGTTACAGGCCCTTGGCCCGTCATGTTTCAGCCCGACGCTAAGCGCGGGGGAATCGGGTGCCAAGCCGTAAATTCCGTTCACTGGCGCGTGACCTCACGCGAGGGTGAATTGGCCGTGCGGCGCGCAACGGGCACTGTCAGGACGACATGACAGGGAGGTGCATCCCATGGCAACGGATTTCAGAACCCTAAAGGCCGGTCTGCTGGCCGCCCTGATCGCGGTGGGCCTTGGCGTCGAGGTGAACCAGGCCCGCGCGGCCGAAAGCGACACGATCACCGTGGCCGGAGGCTGCTTCTGGTGCGTCGAAGCCGATTTCGAGAAGGTCAAAGGCGTGAAAGAGGCCGTTTCGGGCTATACCGGCGGCACGGTGAAGAACCCGACCTACAAGCAGGTGGTGCGCGGCGGGACCGGCCATTACGAGGCGGTAGAGATCAAATACGATCCCGCGCAGATCTCGGCACGGCAGCTTTACGACCTGTTCTTCCGGTCAATCGACCCGACCGATGCCGGCGGGCAGTTCTGTGACCGTGGCGAAAGCTACCGCACGGCGATTTTCGTCTCTGATCCAGCGGAAAAGCAGGCCGCACAGGCGGCCAAGGCAGCTGCGGAACAGGCGCTTGGGCAGACCATCGTGACCCCGATCCTGGACGCCGGGACGTTTTACGAGGCCGAGGCGTATCACCAGGATTACTACAAGGGCGAGCAGCTAGTGCTGACGCGGTTCGGCCCCAAGACGCAGGCGGCCGCCTATGACCGCTACCGCGAGGCCTGCGGGCGGGATCAACGGGTGCGCGAGCTGTGGGGCAGTGACGCGCCCTTCGTGAACTGAGGCGCCGTCAACCCACCTTGCAGGCCGCGAGCACGGCCATGTTCAGAATGTCGCTGGCGGTCGAGGTGGTCGAGCAGATCTGGATCGAGTTGTCGAGCCCGGCAAGGATCGGGCCGATGACCGTGGCGCCCGCCATTTCCTGCATCAGCTTGACCGAGATCGACGCCGAATGGCGGGCCGGGACGACAAGGATGTTCGCCGGACCCGAGAGGCGCTGGAACGGGTAGGCCTCCTGCGCCAGCGTGTTGAGCGCCACATCGACGGTCATTTCGCCTTCGAATTCGAAATCCACCCCGCGCCGTTCAAGCACATCGGGCGCCAGGTGCATCTTTTCGGCGCGTTCGGAATTTGGATAGCCGAAGGTCGAGAAGCTGACGAAGGCCACGCGCGGATCAAGCCCGAGGTGACGGGCCACGCCGGCGGCACGGGTGGCGATGTTGGCCAGATCCTCTTCGTCGGGCCATTCATGCACGAGGGTGTCCGAGATCAGCACGATCCGCCCCTTGTGCAGAAGCGCCGTGACGCCCGCGACGCCGTGTTGGGCATCGGCATCGAAGACGTGATTGATCCGCTCCATCACATGCGCGGATTTGCGGGTGGCGCCGGTCACCAGACCGTCGCCATGCCCATGCGCCAGCATCAGCGCGGAGAACACGTGCCGGTCCCGCGCGGCCATACGGTGAATGTCCTGCCGGTCGTGGCCCTTGCGTTGCAGGCGGGCGTAGAGAAACTCCTTGTACTCGTCCAGCCGGTCGGTCTTGGCGGCGTTGGTGACCTCGATCTCGCGCACCGCATCGCCCAGGCCCGCGGCTTCGAGCTTGGCTTTCACGTCGTCGTCGCGGCCCACGACGATCGCCTTGCCCAGGCCCGACCGCTGGTATTGCACGGCGGCGCGCAGCACGCGAGGGTCGTCGCCCTCGGCGAAGATCATGCGGGCCTGCGCGTTGCGGGCGCGCGCGTTGATCGAACGCAGGATGCTGGCCGTCGGGTCCATCCGGGCGGCAAGCGATTGTTCATAGGCCTCCATGTCCACGATCGGGCGGCGCGCCGCGCCCGTATCCATGCAGGCCTTGGCCACGGCGGGCGGCACGGTGTGAATGAGGCGCGGATCGAAGGGCGTGGGGATGATGTAATCGCGTCCGAAGCTGAGCTTGCGGCCATAGGCCATCGCGACCTCGTCAGGCACATCGGCGCGGGCAAGGGCGGCGAGCGCCTCGGCGCAGGCGATCTTCATCTCGTCATTGATCGCGCGGGCATGCACGTCCAGCGCGCCGCGGAAGAGATAGGGGAAGCCCAGCACATTATTGACCTGATTGGGATAATCCGAGCGGCCCGTCGCCACGATGGCATCGACCCGGACCTCGTGCGCCTCTTCGGGGGTGATCTCGGGGTCGGGGTTGGCCATCGCGAAGATCACCGGGTTGTCGGCCATGCTGGCCACCATGTCCTGCGTCACCGCGCCCTTGACCGACACGCCGATGAACACATCGGCGCCCTCCATCGCCTCTTCCAGCGTGCGAAGGTCGGTCTTGACCGCGTGGGCCGATTTCCACTGGTTCATGCCCTCGGTGCGGCCCTGATAGATCACGCCCTTGGTGTCGCAGGCGATGCAGTTCTCGGGGCGCGCGCCCATCGACTTGAGCAGCTCGATGCAGGCGATGCCCGCCGCGCCCGCGCCGTTGAGCACGATGCGGCAATCCTCGAGCTTCTTGCCCGAGATATGCAGCGCGTTGATGAGGCCCGCGGCGCAGATCACGGCGGTGCCGTGCTGATCGTCGTGAAAGACCGGGATGTCCATCTGCTCCTTGAGCGTCTGCTCGATGATGAAACATTCCGGCGCCTTGATGTCCTCGAGGTTGATGCCCCCGAAGGTCGGCCCCATCAGGCGCACCGCCTTGATGAATTCGTCGGGGTCTTCGGTGTCCAGCTCGATGTCGATGGAGTTCACGTCGGCGAACCGTTTGAACAGCACCGACTTTCCCTCCATCACCGGCTTGGATCCTAGCGCACCGAGATTGCCGAGGCCCAGAACGGCGGTGCCATTCGAGATCACGGCGACCAGGTTGCCCTTGTTGGTGTAGTCATAGGCCAGTTCGGGCGATTTCGCGATCTCCTCGCACGGCACGGCGACACCCGGTGAATAGGCCAGCGACAGATCCCGCTGCGTCGTCATCGGCACGGTGGCCTGGATCTCGAACTTGCCGGGGGTGGGTTCGAGATGGAAGGCGAGCGCCTCTTCGCGGGTGAACTTGGGTTTGGACATGTCACGGGCCTGTGGTTTTGCGTCGGGTTCGACAGTCTTAGCCGGGCTTTGCCGCAGCCTCAACTGCATCGCGTTTTCGGGTTTTCGGCGGCCCGCACGCTTTGTAAGGTTCGGGCCAATCAAGCCGGGGGGCCAACGTGACATCCGCGAAATCCGCCATAACGCCGATGATGGCGCAGTATCTGGAGATCAAGGCCGAGTATCCGGGGGCCTTGCTGTTCTACCGGATGGGCGATTTCTACGAGCTGTTCTTCGATGACGCGACGGCGGCGGCCGAGGCGTTGGACATCGCCCTGACCAAGCGCGGCAAGCACCAGGGCGACGATATTCCGATGTGCGGTGTGCCGGTGCATTCGGCCGAAAGCTATCTGCTGACGCTGATCCGCAAGGGGTTTCGGGTGGCTGTCTGCGAACAGCTTGAAAGCCCGGAAGAGGCCAAGAAGCGCGGGTCGAAATCGGTCGTCAAGCGCGGGGTGGTGCGGCTGGTCACGCCCGGCACGCTGACCGAGGAAAGCCTGCTTGAGGCGCGGCGGCACAATTACCTTGCGGCTTTCGCGCAGGTGCGGGGCGACGGGGCCTTGAGCTGGGTCGATATCTCGACCGGCAGCTTTCACGTGATGCCGCTGGCGCAGGTGCGGCTGGGGCCGGAACTGGCGCGGCTGGCCCCGTCCGAAGTGGTGCTGGCCGAGGGTGAA
>JAASSQ010000360.1 GCA_021767845.1 Roseovarius sp.
ACATAGCGGGCCGGGCCGCCCGTGCTGCGGCGCAGATCGCTCATCGTCCAGCGCCGGGCCAGATCGGCCTTGAGATCATTTGCGCTCAGGAACGAGTCGGACCGGTTCAAGCCGGTCTCGCCCATCGGCATTTCCTCGATCAGGGTCAGGTCCATGCCGCGGCCATGGGCGAAGCGGATCAGGTCATCGACCTCCGACTCGAAGGCACCGCGGCTGGCGATCGCGTTCAGCTTCACGTCCAGGCCCGCGGCCTGCGCCGCGTCAAGCCCGGCCAGCACTTTGTCCAGATCGCCCCGCCGCGTGACCCGGGCATAGCGCGCCGGGTCCAGCGTATCGAGCGAGACATTGACACGGCGCACGCCGTGGCGGGCCAGCATGTCGGCATGGCGCGCCAACTGGGTGCCGTTTGTGGTCAGGGTCAGCTCGTCAAGCGCGCCGGTTTCCAGGTGCTGCGACAGATCGGCGATCAGGTCCATCACGCCCTTGCGCACCAGGGGCTCACCCCCGGTCAGGCGCAGCTTGCGCACGCCCCGGCGGATGAAGGCATCGCTGACACGGGCCAGTTCATCAAGGCTCAGCAGGCTGCGCTTGGGGACGAACACCATGTTTTCGGCCATGCAATAGGTGCAGCGCAGATCGCAGCGGTCGGTGACCGAAAGGCGCAGATAGGTGACGGCACGACCGAACCCGTCCACCAGCGGCGCGGAGCGGTTGACATCAAGCGGCATGGCGGACCTCGGAAATACTGTGGACCCAATCAAGAACGGCATCGCGCCGCAGCGGCAGGTGGCAGGCCATCTCGCCGCCGAACGCTTCCCAGGCTTCGGCATAGGTCGGGCGGACAGCGGTAAGAACCGGAACACCGCGCGTCAGCGCCTTGCCGATCAGATCGCGGAACCCCCGGCCCTCGCTTTCGCCACGGCCGAACCGGTTGAGGATCACGAGGTCGGCGCCGTGGTCCAGCTCGTCTTCCAGATAGCCCGAGCAACGTGCGAGCGCGTCGGGATCGAGCCGGCACCCGCGCGAACCATTGCCCAGAGGCTGCGAAATCGTGAACAGGCGGTCCCGGCCAATGGCGTGCAGATACATCTCCGCGCAATGGCACGCACCGCTCGCGTCGCCGCGCGATTGCAGCACACCGCGCGCCTTGAGGCCATTGGCAAGCAGGTGGTCTGGCACGTCGGCAAGAAGCCCGTCGATATCGCCCGTATCGAACCGGATCGCGGCCAGGATTGGACGGGTCATCGGACACCTCCTGTCGCGGCAAAGGGATGCCAGCGCAGGCCGTCGCCGCGCGCGATCCGGTCGGTATCCGCCGGAACGATGGCCAGCCCGTCCGCGCCCGCCAGCGGAAACAGCGTGGCCGACACCCCGGCGCCCAGCCGCTCCAGGCGGGCGGTGCCTTTCGGGTCATGCCCGGTCAGGCGCACCGGGAACACCTCGGCGCGGCCGGGCTTGCGCGACCAGTCGAAACCGGCGCTGGCAGGCTCCGCCGCGAAGGGCTGCGGCACCCGGCCGTGCAGCCGGTCGATCTGCGCCGCGACGAACAGGTGAAACCCGACATGGACGGCGAAGGGATTGCCCGGCAGGCCGGTAAACGCGGCCCGGCCCAGCCGGCCGAACATCACCGGTTTTCCCGGCTTCAGCGCAACCCGCCAGCCTTGCACCGTACCGCCCGCCGCGACAAAGGCGGCCTGGACATGATCCTTGCCGCCCATCGACACGGCCCCGGAGGTCAGGATCAGGTCGAACGCGTCGCCAAGGCCGGCCAGCGCGGCGGTGGTCGCCTCCGCGTCATCGGGCAGGATGCCCAGATCGGACACCTCGGCACCCCATTGCTGCAGCAACGCGCAGAGCATCGGGCGGTTGGCGTCGGGGATCTGCCCGGCCCGGCACGCCCCAGCCTGCACCTCGTCGCCGGTGGAGAACACCGCCACCCTGGGGCGCCGCAGCACTTCGGCCCCGATGATCCCGTTGGCGGCCAGAAGCCCGATATGATGGGCCGCAAGCCGCGTCTGCGCGGGCACAAGCGTGGCGCCCTGCGCCTGGTCGCTTCCCGCGCGGCGGATATTGCTGCCGCGCGGCGGCTTCGTTTCAAAGTGAACCTTGTGGCCCTTGTCGATACAGGCTTCGACCATCGCGACCGTATCGGCGCCGTGGGGCAGCGGTGCGCCGGTGAAGATGCGCAACGCCGTCCCTTCGGGCAGGTCGCGCGGCACGTCGCCCGCGGCCACGGTTCCGGCGATGGGCAAACAGCAGCGCCCCTCCAGATCGGCCCGGCGGACGGCAAAGCCGTCCATCGCCGAGTTGTCGAAGAACGGCATGGCGGAGGGGGCGAGAATGTCGCTTGCGATGGTGCGACCGGCCGCATCGGCCAGCAAGACGTGTTCCGTCTGCCGGAGCGGTGTCACTTGCGAAACCGCGCAGGCCACTGCTTCGTCGAGCGAGATCAGGCCGCAGGAGGCCAATTCGCTGTCGCAACCGCAGCTCTTGATGGTTCGATCCATGTGCATGCGCCGACTCCTTGCTGCCGGGAGCTGAGAAAATGCAGGCGGCCACGG
>JAASSQ010000361.1 GCA_021767845.1 Roseovarius sp.
CGTAAACAGTTAACGAACTGGTAACCATACACACGCATAGGTTGAATTTCGACCTGTGGACAACTTCGACAACCGGCATTGAATCTGGAGCGTCGCCTTGCCTGCGAAGACTACTGCATCCGATCCGTTCGACGGGTTCCCGTCCTGGCTGCCTGTTCCGGCACAGCACTACCTGGCCCATACCGAGGCCGGCACATCCATCCGGGCCCTGGCGCGGCGGGCGGGGTGCCATGCCTCGACGGTTTTGCGGCAGGTACGCGCCTGCGAGGCGCTGCGCGACGACCCGTTGATCGACACCGGGCTGCAGCGCGCGGGCGATTGCGCCCGCGAGGCGCCCTCCGGCCGGCCTTCGACCAAGGAGACATGGGGAATGATGGACACCACCCACGACGACATCTGCCAGGCGGTCGAACCGGATCTACCACTCGAGGCGTTCCGGGTTCTGCGGCGCATGTGCGAGCCGGGCGCGGTTCTGGCGGTGGCGGCCGACATGGAAAAGGCGCTGGTGCTGCGCGAGACCGCACCGGGCGATACCGGCCGGACCGCGGTGGCGGATCGGGCGGTGGCCGAGGTTCTGGCGCTCAAGGGGTGGATTTCCTGCGCCGCGCCGGGCCGGGTTTCCCGCTACCGGGTCACGCGAGCCGGGCGGGCCGCGCTGGCGCGCGCCACCGGCGCGGCATCCGGGGCAGACCGGGCAAACGGCTTCGGCGAGGCGCCGGCCGACTTCCGCGGCGCGCCGGTCACCGGGGCCGATACGATGGATGCAGACGACAGGCCCGCCGGGCGAATCCGCTACGGCGTGGCCGAGACGCCGCTGATCGCCTTGGCCCGCCGCCGCGATCGCGACGGATCGCGGTTCCTGTCAAGCGATCTGGTGCGCGCTGGCGAACGGCTGCGAGAGGATTTCGAGATGGCAGGGATGAGCACCCGGCCGTCGGGAAGTTGGGATCAACTGGCATCCGAGGCGGTTTCCTGCGGCGACGCCGCGCCCGGAAGCCCCGGCGCGGCCCGCGCCCGCGTGCTGGCGGCTCTGCGCGATCTCGGGCCGGGCCTGGGCGACGTGGCACTGCGGTGCTGCTGTTACCTGGAAGGCTTGGAAAAGGCGGAAAAACGCATGGGTTGGTCTGCCCGGTCCGGCAAGATCGTGCTGCGCATCGCGCTGCAGCGGCTGCGGCGTCACTACGACCGGCTGAAGGATGGCGGCGGCATGATCGGCTAGCCGCCGACGACCCAGCCGACTCCGAAGGCGACCACGGCGCAGACCGCGCCGACGAGCACCGTTTCCCCGACCGAGCGGGTGATCCGCTCGCGCGTGGCGCTGAACCGCAAGAGCCCGAGCGCGATCAGCGCGCAGAGCGTCGATCCGACCGACAGCACGAAGGTGCGGTCCGTCGGGTCGAACAGGAAATAGGGCACCAGCGGGATCGCCCCGAAGACGACGAAGGACATGAAGGTGAAAAGCCCGTTGATCGCCGGGTTTTCCTCTTCGGGATCCTGCATCCCGAATTCGTAGGTCATCATCAGGTCGGCCATGATCTCGGGGTGGCGCGACAGGATGGCGGTGGTGGTGTCGGCCTCGCCTGCGGGCAGGCCGCGCTGGCGCAGGATCTCGAACAGTTCCATGCGCTCCTGTTCGGGGTTTCGCGCGATCTCGCGCAGCTCGCTTTGCCGTCGCGCGCGGTAGAGGTCATGTTCGGAGCGCGCCGACAGGTATTCGCCCAGCCCCATGCTGACCGCATCGGCAAAAAGGTTCGCCAAGCCGAAGACCAGCACCGCGATCCCGCCGATCTGGGCCACGCCATCGGCGGCGGCCCCTGCGAAACCGGCCACGATGGCAAAGGTGGTGACGATCCCGTCATTGCCGCCGTAGACGATCTGGCGAAGGAATTCCTGCGTCTTGCCCTGGGCATGGGCGTCGCGCCTGTGCGCCTGCCAGTCCATGTGCTTCGCGCCTCATGCGATTGCGGTTACTGAACGGCAGAATAGACATGGTGGCCAGTGCCGCAACCCGCCGCGGTGACGCGGCGGGCGCGGGGCGGTGGGCACTCGTTAAAGCTGGCATGTGACCGAATGGCCGTCATGCAAAACTGGCACTCCCCACCTGCTTGCACTATGCTATGCAGAACCTAAGCAATGATTTACGGGGACAATTCCGTGCGAGACCTCAAGATCCCGGACCAGCGCCATCCCGAGAAGGCGCACCGCCCGGACAATGCGCAGCCGAAGAAACCCGACTGGATTCGCGTCAAGGCGCCGACCGGAAAGGGGTATCGGGAAACTCAAAAGATCATGCGCGAGCACAACCTCGTGACGGTCTGCGAAGAGGCCGGTTGCCCCAATGCCGGCGAATGCTGGAGCCAGGGCCACGCCACCATGATGATCATGGGGGACATCTGCACGCGCGGCTGCACCTTCTGCAATGTCGCCACCGGCAAGCCGGAAACGCTGGACGTGTTCGAGCCGGGCCGCGTGGCCGATGCCGTGCAGAAACTGGGCCTGAACCACGTCGTCATCACCAGCGTGGACCGTGACGATGTCGAGGATGGCGGTGCCGA
>JAASSQ010000094.1 GCA_021767845.1 Roseovarius sp.
CTCATGCCGCGCGGGCCTCGTCCATCAGCCGGCGCATCTCCTTGATGGCCGGTCCCAGCCCGAGGAAAATCGCCTCAGCGATCAGGAAATGCCCGATGTTCAGCTCGACCACCTCGGGCATCGCCGCCACGGGCTTCACCGTCTCGAAGGTCAGCCCATGCCCCGCATGCACCTCCAGCCCCAGCGAATGCGCCAGCGCCGCGCCCTCGCGCAGCGCCTCCAATTCGGCATCGCGCTTGGCGGTCTCGCCCTCGTAGTGCAGGTCGCAATAGGCGCCGGTATGCAGCTCGACCACCGCCGCGCCGATCCGCGCCGCCGCCTCGATCTGGCGCCGCTCATGCCCGATGAACAGCGACACGCGGCACCCCGCCTCGCGCAGCGGCGCGATGTACTCGCCCAGACGGCCCTCGTCCCCGGCCACGTCCAGCCCGCCCTCGGTGGTGCGTTCCTCGCGCTTTTCCGGCACGATGCACACGGCATGGGGCTTGTGGCGCAGGGCGATCGCCTGCATCTCGGCCGTCGCCGCCATCTCGAAATTCAATGGCCGCTCCAGCGCCGCCATCAGCCGTTCGATGTCCACATCCGCAATATGGCGGCGGTCTTCGCGCAGATGCGCCGTGATCCCGTCGGCACCCGACGCCTCGGCCAGTTTCGCCGCGCGTACCGGATCGGGATAGGCGCTGCCGCGCGCATTCCGCACGGTCGCCACATGGTCGATATTCACCCCAAGCCGCAGCTTGCCTTGCATTGCCATGATGCCGGCCCTTTCCTCAAGGTTGCTCGTGTCACCCGCAACCTAGTCCTGTTTATTCTTGGCGTCAGCCTTTTGCGCCGCCTTTTCCCGGATCGCGGCCCATTTCGCCTTGAGGGCACCCTTGCGGCGGTTCTGATAGGCCTGGATCACCGGCAGGCTCAGGTAATACCCGGCCAGCCCCGCGATCAGACCCGGCAGGATGCCCCCCACCATGTAGGGAAAGAACACCTCGTCATAGAACAGGTGCAGATGGCTCCAGTCGGCGCGTTGGTCGGTGAAAACGGCCCAGAGATTGTGCTGAAGATCCCGCCCGGCATCGACGAACTTGCCCCCAAGCGAGCGTTGCACCTCGTCACCGATCTGATGGCCCATGCCGGTCAGGACATAGCCCGTCTGCAACGAGATCGCCATGATCGGCACGAAGGTCAGCGGGTTGCCCACGAAAGTCGCCAGCAGCGACGCGACGATATTGCCGCGCATGATCCAGGCCAATGTGGCGGCCAGCACGAAATGCAGGCCGAAAAACGGCGAGAAGGTCACGAAGATTCCGGCAAAGATTCCCCGTGCGATCCGGTGCGGCGGATCGGGCAGACGATGCAGCCGGTGCGTCACGTAGCGGAACGCCCGGGTCCAGCCGCCCCGCGGCCAGAAGAAATCGGCGACGGCCTGCCATACCGGTCGTCTGTCTCGGCGTTTGAAGACCACCTCGGGGCTCCTAGCGTTCGTTCGGTCCGGCGCTTCCGGCGTGCCGGGGATCACGGTGGCGTTCCACCGATGCCACATCGCTTTCCGCATCCAGGGCACTGATGACGCCGTGCAGGTGCTCGGCGTCGCGCAACTCGACATCCACCAGAAGCCGGAAGAAATCCGGCTTGCGGTCCACGAAGGTCAGGTTCGAGATATTGGCCTTCTGCTCTCCGATCAATGTGCAAATCCGTCCCAGCACACCGGCATCGTTGCCTATGGTGACATCCAGCGTCACGGCATAGGCCGCCGGATGGGTGCCCGAGTGCCAGTGCAGGTCCAGCCAGCGGTCGGGCTGATCGTCATAGGCCGAAAGCGATTCGCAGTCGATCGCGTGAACCACCACCCCACGGCCGCGATAGGTGATGCCGACGATCCGCTCCCCCGGCAGCGGCTGGCAGCAGCGCGCCCGCTCGAAGCTCTGATCGGGCGACAGGCCGATCACCGCGCGCTCGCGGCCCACTTCCTCACCCTCCTCGGGGGCAAGATCGGGATACACCGCGTTCAGAACCTGTTGCGCCGTCAGTTCGGCACTGCCAAGCCGGGCCAGCACCTCGTCGCGGTTCTTCAGTCGCAGGGTCTTGGCCGCGCTTTCCAGCGCCTTGTCGGTGGCCTTCTTGCCCACATGCTCGAAGGCCGAGCGCGCCAGTTCACGCCCCAGCTTGATGAACCGGTCGCGATCCAGTTCGCGCAGGGCACGCCGGATCGCGGCCCGCGCCTTGCCGGTCGTGGCGATATCCAGCCACGTGGCCTGCGGTGTCTGCCCGTCGGCGGTAATCACCTCGACCGACTGGCCGTTCTTGATCCGGGTCCACAGCGGCACGCGCATCCCGTCCACCTTGGCGCCGACGGTCGCATTGCCGATCCGGGTGTGAATGGCATAGGCAAAGTCGATCGGCGTCGCCCCGCGCGGCAGCTTGACCACGTCGCCCTTGGGCGTGAAGCAGAACACCTTGTCGGCATACATCTCCAGCTTCACCGCCTCGAGGAAATCCTCGTGATTGTCCTCGGCGTCGAATTGCTCGGTCAGGCTGGCGATCCATTTTGCCGGATCGACCGCAAACGGGTTCTCGGCGCGCACGCCGTCCCGGTAGGACCAATGCGCCGCCACCCCCGATTCGGCCACGTCATGCATCTGCCGGGTGCGGATCTGCACCTCGACCCGCTTGCCGTCGCGCCCCGACACCGTGGTATGGATCGAACGGTAGCCGTTCGACTTGGGCTGGCTGATGTAATCCTTGAACCGCCCCGGAACGGCGCGCCACCGCCGGTGGATCGCGCCCAGGGCGGCATAGCAATCCTCCTCGCTGCGGGTGACGACGCGGAAGCCATAGATGTCGGAGAGGCGCGAGAACCCCATCTCCTTCTCCTGCATCTTGCGCCAGATCGAATACGGTTTCTTGGCCCGCCCGAAGACTTCGGCCTCGATTCCGGCCTTGGCCAGCTCGTGACGCATGTCGCCGGTGATCCGCTCGACCACGTCGCCGGTTTCTTTCTGCAGCGTGATGAACCGGCGGATGATCGAGGCGCGCGCGTCCGGGTTCAGCACGCGAAAGGCCAGGTCCTCCAGCTCCTCGCGCATCCACTGCATCCCCATCCGGCCCGCCAGCGGCGCGAAGATGTCCATGGTTTCACGCGCCTTCTGGGCCTGCTTGTCGGGGCGCATCGCCTTGATCGTACGCATGTTGTGCAGCCGGTCGGCCAGCTTGACCAGTATCACCCGCAGATCTTTGGACATGGCCATGAACAGCTTGCGAAAATTCTCGGCCTGCTTGGTCTCGGAACTGCTCAGTTGCAGGTTGGTCAGCTTGGTGACACCGTCCACCAGGTCGGCGATTTCCGCGCCGAACCGATCCGCCACCGCCGCATAGGAGGCGCGGGTATCCTCGATCGTGTCATGCAGAAGCGCGGTCACGATGGTCGCATCGTCCAGCCGCTGCTCGGCCAGGATCGCCGCCACGGCGACGGGATGCGTGAAATAGGGCTCGCCCGAATGCCGGAACTGCCCCTCATGCATCGCGCGGCCGTAGTCATAGGCCGCGCGGATCAGCGCCTCGTCGGTTTTCGGGTTGTAGGTGCGGACCAGCGCGACGAGGTCGTCAACCGAAATCATGCCGTCCGCATCTCCGGGTCGTGCGGCCGCGTCAGCCCTGGCCTTGCGCTTCCATCAGCGCGCGCAGCAGCTTTTCTTCCGACATGTCGTCGTCGGCCGCGGGCTTGTCCGGCTCGCCGCCGCCCATCAGCAGGGCCATCGAATCCTCTTCGGGCTCGTCCACCTCGATCTGGGTCTGGTTGGCCTCGATCAGGCGCTCCCGCAACTCGTCGGCCGATTGGGTCTCTTCCGCGATCTCGCGCAGGGCGACGACCGGGTTCTTGTCATTGTCACGATCCACGGTCAGAGGGGCGCCCGCCGAAATTTCGCGCGCCCGATGGGCGGCCAGCATGACAAGCTCGAATCGGTTCGGAACCTTATCGACACAATCTTCTGTGGTAACGCGGGCCATGTGACCTCCGGTAAGTCGTCTTGCAAGAGATCGTCTTCCTAAGCCTTCACGCCAGGATTTACAAGCGGAGAATCACAGCCGCACGGCCTCGGCCACGGCCTCCCGGGGCAGGTTGGCCAGCATCTGCGCCACCGTCCGCCCCAGGACCGGGTGCCGCCACTGCGGCGCCACGTCGGCCAACGGCACCAGCACGAAGGCCCGGTCCTGCATCCGCGGATGCGGCAGGATCAACCGGTCGGGCGCGCGGCGGGCCTGATCCTCCATCGGCAGATTCCGCCAGGCCCGGTGGGTCGCACGGTCCGGGCACACCTGCTCGCCCCACGCGATCAGGTCCAGATCCAGCGTCCGCTGACCCCACCTGACATCCCGCGCGCGGCCGAACTCGGCCTCGACCTCGTGCAACAGCCGCAGCAGCGCCTGCGCCCCGCCCTCCCGGCGCAGCACAGCGGCGGCGTTCACGTAATCCGGCCCGGCGCCCGGCGGGAAACACGGGGTGCGGTAAAACCCGCTCACCGCGTCGATCTTGCAGCCGCGCCGCGCCAACACGCCAAGCGCGGCGCGCAAGGTCTCGCCGGGTGCGCCCCGCGCCGAGGGCATGTTTCCGCCAAGCGCCACCAGGGCCTCTTCCACTTCGCGCATGGGCCACTATCCTTCTGCCGTGACGTCCCGTATTGTGTTTCCATTCGAGCATTCTAGGTTTACTGGTCCATCGCGGTTCCCCTCCGCAACTCACTTTATATGTTCACACGACCAGGGTTTCGGCAAATCGGAAGGATCTCTTGATGTTCTACAAGGACGAACGGCTCGCGCTGTTCATCGACGGATCAAACCTCTACGCGGCGGCCAAGGCGCTCGGGTTCGACATTGACTACAAGCTCTTGCGCGCCGAATTCATGCGTCGCGGCAAGATGCTCCGCGCATTCTACTACACCGCGATGCTCGAAAACGACGAATATTCCCCGATCCGGCCGCTGGTCGACTGGCTGAACTACAACGGCTTCACGATGGTGACCAAGCCCGCCAAGGAATTCACCGACAGCCAGGGCCGCCGCAAGGTCAAGGGCAACATGGACATCGAACTGACGGTCGATGCGATGGAGCTTGCGCCGCGCCTCGACCATGTCGTGCTGTTCTCCGGCGATGGCGATTTCCGCCCGCTGGTCGAAAGCCTGCAACGGCAGGGCGTTCGGGTCTCGGTGGTCTCCACCATCCGCAGCCAGCCCCCGATGATCGCCGATGAACTGCGCCGCCAGGCCGACAACTTCATCGAACTCGACGACCTCAAGGAGGTGATCGGCCGCCCGCCGCGTGAGCCGCAACCGGACCGCGACACGCCCCAGCAAGAAAGGGCCTGATCGACCTGGCCCGCGCCGGTGCCGCACCGCCCGGGCGCGGCGCGGGCACGATCCGGGGTCTGGACGCGGCGCCCGCTTGCGCCTAGGTCTGATCCCGACAGGAGGCCGCAGATGACCAAACCCCCTCTGACGCTCTATCTGGCCGCGCCGCGTGGCTTCTGCGCGGGCGTGGATCGTGCGATCAAGATCGTGGAAATGGCGCTTCGGAAATGGGGCGCTCCGGTCTATGTCCGGCACGAGATCGTGCACAACAGGTACGTGGTGGACGACCTGCGCGACAAGGGCGCCGTCTTCGTCGAGGAACTGGACGAATGCCCCGATGACCGCCCGGTGATCTTCTCCGCCCACGGCGTGCCGAAATCCGTGCCCGCCGAGGCCGCCAAGCGCGAGATGCTGTTCGTCGATGCCACCTGCCCGCTGGTCTCCAAGGTGCATATCGAGGCCGAACGCCACCACGAGAACGGCCTGCAGATCGTGATGATCGGCCATGCCGGCCACCCCGAGACAATCGGCACGATGGGCCAGCTTCCCGAGGGCGAGGTTCTACTGGTGGAAACCGTGGCCGATGTCGCCACGCTCGACGTGCGCGACCCCGAAAAACTGGCTTTCGTCACGCAAACCACCCTGTCGGTCGATGACACATCCGACATCGTGGCGGCGCTGCAGGCCCGCTTCCCGTCGATCAAGGGCCCGCACAAGGAAGACATCTGCTACGCCACCACCAACCGCCAGGAGGCGGTCAAGGCCATGGCGCCCAAGGCCGACGCCCTCTTGGTGGTGGGCGCTCCGAACTCGTCCAATTCCAAACGTCTGGTCGAGGTGGGTGCGCGCGCCGGATGCAGCTACGCGCAACTGGTGCAACGCGCCACCGACATCGACTGGCGCGCACTCGACGGCATCCGCTCGATCGGCATCACCGCCGGCGCCTCGGCGCCCGAAGTGCTGGTGGACGAGGTGATCGAGGCGCTGAAAGCCCGCTACGACGTAACCGTCGAAACCATCGAGACCGCCACCGAGAATGTCGAGTTCAAGGTGCCCCGCGTCATGAGGGACCCCGCGTGAGCCTGCAATTTCTTCTGACGGCCCTTGTGGTGGTCGTGGCCCCGGGAACGGGGGTGATTTACACGCTGGCCATCGGCCTTGGGCAAGGGCGGCGCGCGGCCCTGATGGCCGCCGTGGGCTGTACCTTCGGGATCGTTCCCGCGCTGTTGGCCGCCGTGTTGGGGCTGGCCGCGATCATGCATACCTCGGCCTTGCTGTTTCAGGTGATCAAATTCGCCGGGGTAGCCTATCTTCTATATCTGGCGTGGCAGATGCTGCGCGACGAGGGCGGCGTGGCGGTGCGGGCCGAGACGCAGGCAGGCGCGGATTGGGCGATTGTCCGGCGCGGGGCCTTGATCAATATCCTCAATCCCAAGCTGTCGATTTTCTTTCTGGCGCTTTTGCCACCGTTCTTGTCGGGCAACCCGGCAACGGCGACCGCCGAGATGCTGGCCATGGGGGCGGTTTTCATGGTGCTGACCTTCGTGGTTTTCGTAGGCTATGGCGCCTTTGCCGCCGCCGCGCGAGACAAGGTCCTGTCTTCACCGCGCGTCATTCGTTGGATCAACCGCGGCTTTGCTGCCGTCTTTGCTGGTCTGGCGGCGCGGCTTGCCATGGAGAAGGCCACATGACCCCGATCCCCCGCGCCCCGCTGATCCTCGGTCTTGCCGGTGTGATCCCCTTCGTCTGGGGCGCGCTGACGGTGCTTTTCCCCGATCTCGCCGTCTGGACGGTGCAGGCCATCGGGCCGCGCTTTGCCGGGCCGTACGTGATGCTGTTCTACGGGGCGGTGATCCTCAGCTTCATGTCGGGGGTGCTCTGGGGCTTTGCCACCCGGCTCGACGGCGCACAGGCCGCGACCGGCTATGCGCTGTCGGTGATCCCCGCCCTCTGGGCGTTCTTCATGACGGGCGGCGGGCCCACCGGGTCCGGCATCTCGCTGATGGCGGGGTTCGTGGGCATCCTCGGCCTCGATTGGCTCTTCTGGCGCCACGGCGCGGCCCCGCCGTGGTGGATGGCCCTGCGCGTCCTTCTGACGGCGGTGGTCGTGACCTGCCTCGCCATCGGGGTTTTCCTATGAGCGACGATCGGACACTGGGCCTCTACAACCGCCAAAGCGCCGAATACGCGGCGAAGGTAGAGGATGAGGCCGCCCGCGACCCGATGATCGAGCGGTTCATCGCCGCCTGCCCCAAGGGCGGCCGGGTGCTCGATCTGGGCTGCGGGCCGGGGCATTTCGCCGAACGCATGGCCACCGCCGGGCTGCGAGTCGAGGCCACCGACGCGGCCCGCGCCATGGTCGATCTCGCCGCCCGCCGCCCCGGCGTATCGGCGCGGCTCGCCAGGTTCGAGGATCTTGACGCGCAAGACGCTTACGATGGCATCTGGGCCTATTTCAGCCTGCTGCACGCGCCGCGCGCCGATCTGCCGGGTCATCTCGGCCGGATCGCGCGCGCGCTCAAACCCGGCGGCATCCTGTTCCTGGGCATGAAGCACGGACAGGACTCCAAACGCGACAGGCTCGACCGCTATTACGAATATTACGAGGACGAAGAGCTGACACGCCACCTGTCCGCGGCGGGCCTGCGCCCCGCGGACACCTGGCGCGGCACCGCCGAAGGCATGGCCGGGGACCCCGAGGACTGGATCGTGATCGCGGCCCATGGCTGAGCTTTTCGCCTATACGGATGGCGCCTGTTCGGGCAATCCCGGTCCGGGCGGCTGGGGCGTTCTGCTGCAGGCGGTCGAGGGCGACCGCGTGCTCAAGGAGCGCCAACTCAAGGGCGGCGAGGCGCGGACCACCAACAACCGCATGGAACTTCTGGCCGCGATCACCGCGCTGGAAACCCTGGCCAAACCCAGCCGCATCACGATCGTCACCGACAGCGCTTACGTGAAGAACGGCGTCACCGGCTGGATTCACGGCTGGAAGAAAAACGGCTGGAAGACGGCGGCGAAGAAACCGGTCAAGAATGCCGAGCTCTGGCAGCGGCTCGACGCCGCGCAAGCCCGCCACGACGTGACATGGCAATGGGTCAAGGGCCATGCCGGCCACCCCGAGAACGAACGCGCCGACGCGCTCGCCCGCGATGGCATGGCGCCCTTCAAATCCACCGCCTGACCCGGCTTCTTCTTGGCCCAAATACCCCCCGCCGGAGGCAGCGCCCGTCAGGGCGCTTCACTTCTTGCCACCGCGGCCGCCGCCACCCTTGGCGATATAGGTCTGGTACAGCCAGATCAGCAGCAGCGCGCCCAGCACCGCGCCGATCAGCCCGCCCAGCAGGCCCGCAACCGTCAGCAACACCTGCAACACCAGCCCGCCGATCAGCGCCCCGGCGATGCCTATGGCGATGGTCGCAAGGATGCCGGTCTCCATCCGCATCAGCCGCGTCGCCAGGAACCCCGCCGCCGCGCCGATGATGACAAGGTAGATCACGCTCATCGCCTCACCGCCGCCGCCGCCAATGCGTGGGCACGATGACCAGCGCCCCGATCGAGGACAGGATCGCATCCACCCCCGGCGCGCCGAAGCGGATGCCGAACATGATCCGCAGGAAATAGAACAGGAACGCCCCGCCCACGCAGATGATGATCGACTGCACGATGCCGTTGCGCGTGAACCCGGTCTTTTCCGACAGGTAGCCGACGATCCCGGCGATCACGACCGTGCCAATCAGGGTGGGAAACATGGCGCTCTCCGTCTCTACAACCGCGTGCCCGCCGGCAGCTTCAGGCCGCGCAGCACCGCCTCGGCATCCTGCGCGCCGCGCCCTGCCCGTTGCAAGCGCAAAAGCCGCACGGCGCCCGTGCCGCAGGCCACCGTCAGCCGGTCATCCAGCACTTCGCCCGGCGCGCCCTCGCCCTCGGCCAGTTCCGAGGCCAGGAGCTTGATACGCTCGCCCTCGTGCTCGATCCACGCCCCTGGAAAGGGCGACAGCCCGCGGATCAGCGCGTCCACCTCGGCCGCGGGCCGGGTCCAATCGACACGCGCCTCGGCCTTGTCGATCTTGCTTGCATAGGTCACGCCCTCGTCAGGCTGAGGCTCGGGGTGCAGCGTGTCGATCCGGTCAAGCGCCTCGACGATGGCCTCGGCCCCCATCTTCGACAGCCGGTCATGCAGGCTGCCCGTGGTGTCGCCCGGCGCGATCGGGGTGCTGCGCCGCAACAGGACCGGGCCGGTATCCAGCCCCGGTTCCATCTGCATGATGCACACGCCGGTCTCCGCGTCCCCAGCCATGATCGCGCGCTGGATGGGCGCCGCGCCGCGCCAGCGGGGCAACAGGCTTGCATGGATGTTCAGGCACCCGCGCGCCGGCGCATCGAGGATCGCGCGCGGCAGGATCAGCCCGTAGGCCACCACCACCGCCACATCCGCCTGCAGCGCGGCGAACTCCGCCTGCTCCTCGGCGCCCTTCAGGCTGACCGGGTGACGCACCTCCAGCCCCAGCTCCTCGGCGCGGGCCTGCACGGGGCTCGGGCGTTCCTTCTTGCCGCGTCCCGCCCGGCGCGGCGGCTGGCAATAGACGGCGGCCACCTCGTGCCCGGCCGCCACCAGCGCCTCCAGCACCGGCACCGAGAAATCGGGCGTTCCCATGAAGATCACGCGCATCGGCCTACCCCGCCAGTTTCCGCGCCTTGCGCAACAGCATGTCGCGCTTTACCTTGCTCAGGCGATCCACGTAGAGCTTGCCCTCCAGGTGATCGACCTGGTGCTGCACCGAGGTCGCCCACAACCCCACGAAATCGCGCTCCTCCACCTCGCCCGCCGCGTTCAGGAACCGCACGGTCACGGCGCGCGGGCGTTTGATCCTTGCCGAGACACCCGGCAGGTTGGGGCTGGCTTCCTCGTGCTCGCGCAGCTCAATGCTGGCATGCAGGATCTCGGGATTGGCCATGCGCACCGCCTGCCCGCGCTCGGCGCTCGCATCCACCACGGCCAGCCGCTGCATCACCCCGATCTGCGGCGCGGCAAGGCCCACGCCCGGCATCGCCTCCATCGTGTCGATCATGTCGTCCCAGATGGCGCGCACCTCGTCGGTGACGGCCTCGACCGGCGCGGCCTTGCTGCGCAGGCGCTTGTCGGGCCAGGGCAGGCAACGCCGCACGGCCATGCGCTCAGGCCCTCGCCTTGGCCTGTTCGCGCTTCAGCTTCTGCATCTTGCGGGTGATCATCTGCCGCTTCATCGGGCCGAGGTAATCAATGAAGAGCTTGCCGTTCAGATGGTCGATCTCGTGCTGCACGCAGGTCGCCCACAAGCCGTCGAAAGTTTCTTGCCGCGGGTTGCCGTCCCGGTCGATCCAGCGCACGTCCACGGCCTCGGGGCGCTTGACCTCGGCATATTGCTCGGGGATCGACAGGCAGCCTTCCTCGTAGACGTTCATCTCGTCCGACGCGGCCACGATCTCGGGGTTGAA
>JAASSQ010000095.1 GCA_021767845.1 Roseovarius sp.
TCGATTCTGACTTTGATCGCAGTGCCCGTGCTGTATGCGCTGTTTTTCCGGATCAGACCGCCGAAGAAAGACAGCGCTACGTCCGGTGCTGCGGCACCCGCCTAAAGTCAGGCTGGCGCACGGGCGCGCCTACCGCAGTTAGCCTGTCGTGAGAGCAGTGTAGGCTTGATCCGCCGCCTCAAGCGCGCCTTCAAGAAAGCCGCCAAACGTGGGGGCCACTTCGGTGCCGGCAAAGATGAGCGCATTGTCCCAAAGACCGGACAAAGCGCGCGGCAAACCATAATCGGGGTGGGCATAAACGGTCCGCTGGTCAAGATAAGTCGCTGTGAATGGGTCTACAGCCCAGTCCTTGATGTATAGACGCTTTTGATTTTGTGCTTCGGGGCCAAAGAGCCGCACCAATTGCATGCGCACCTGCTCGCGCAGGGCCGCGGTGTCGCGCCTCAAATCTGGCGGGATCCCGATGAAGCCGAAGATGGCATAGGGACCACCCTCAGACGGGCTGGCATCGTGACATTCAACCATCGGGCCAACCCTGCTCATCGCATCGCCCGACAGGCCATTATCACGCCAGAAAGGGCGGTCAAACACAGTAACGACTTTGGCCTGTCCTGCCATCCAGGTCGCAATACCCTCCATCGCAGTCAGGGCGTCTGTGGGCAGCACAGGCTTATAGGAAAACTGCGCTGCAATGCGCGGTGGCAAGGCCAGAACGACCTTTTTTGCCATGATCTGCGCACCCGCGACCGTTTGGGCGGCGACGCCATCGCTCTTTTTTCGCAGCGCGTTGATTGGCGTGGCGCAGATGCGTTTGTCTGACGGAATTTCAAGCAACAGCTTGTCGATGAAGGCTGCGAGACCGCCTTGCAACCGCCATGAGCCTTGCATCGACGCAAAGCCGCGCCCGCGCTGGACATGGCCACGTTCGTCTTCGTACAAAAGTTCGCCTTGATAAAACTGCTCAAACCGTGTGAGCCCAAGACGATCGATCAGCGCCGCGATACGGGGTTGGCCGGGCCAGAACCACGAGGGGCCAAGATCAAAGGCGCCCGCATTGCACTGCTCGCTCAGGATACGTCCGCCCCATCTTTCGCGGGCTTCGACAAGCAGAAAATCTTGCTCCTCGGCCGATAGCCGCGCGGCGAGCGCCAGACCTGAAAGCCCGCCACCGATGATAAGGGTCTGCGTTTGCATCGTTCAGATTTCCCTGTGCGCAGTGGTTCGGCCCGTTTTCGTCAAACCTGCGGCGCTTTGGCATAGGGCAGATGCCCTGTTTTCATCCAAAGCGTTGCGCCCTCAGCCCCAGCTGTGGCTGTCAAGGCACTGCCATCAGGCAGACGCAGCCAAGCGTTTTGTCTCAGGGCTTCTCCATTCACCGTTGCGGTCCCGCTGATGACCAATACCTCGGCGCCGCCTGTTGCATCCAATGTCATGGTCGCGCCCGCCTCCAAACTGGAGAACGTCACTGTCTCGCGCATATCGCGGTGCAGGATAGCGGTCGCCACACCATTTTCGGGCGCGCCAAGCTCTGCTTCCATATCTTTGTGAAACTGGGTGCGGTCATCCGTGTCGAACTGCCAGAGTTTGACGAAAATCGTGCAACCCGCATCCGATCCCGGGGTATGAGAGGTCGTTGGCGGATTACGCACATAAGTCCCCGCAGGATAATCGCCATGTTCATCCTGAAAGACACCATCGAGCACGATGAACTCTTCGCCGCCCCCGTGGCTATGCGCTGAAAATTTGCTGCCGGGCGCATAGCGCACGATGGTTGTGGCGCGGGCAACCTCGTCCCCGATCCGGTCGAGCATCCTTCTGTCCACGCCCTTCATGGGCGAGGGTTGCCACTCGAGACTATCGGTGTCCACAACGACCTTCTGAGAAAAATCAGCGTTCAGTTCCATCTGTTTCAATCCTTTTCGTACCCTGCAAAGGGGGCGGTATGTCGTCCAGGTTTTACCCTTGACACCATCTGGTGTGAGTATGGGATCAACCGGGAAAACGCTGCGTCCATGCCTGCTGCAGCGCCTCAATCCAGCAGGCTGTCTTGCGCTCTTGGAGGCGCTTGAGGCAAATCGAACCGAACCGGCCTGGCTTTTTCCACCGCCGAACGGAGGCGTGATATCAGAGCAATGGCTTGACTGGCATCATCATCCGAGATCCCGAGATCTGCGAAATTTTGCGCCACAACCTGATCGGCGGCTTTCACGACCTGGAAGCCATATTCCGTGAGACGTAAAACAATGCGGCGTTCGTCTTCAGCGTCGCGCACCCGCTCGATCACGCCATAGGTCGCCATTTTTTTGGCGAGAGGCGAGACCGTGTTTGGTTCAACACCTACATGTTGCGAGAGCTCAGAAAGGGACATCGGTGCCTGCGTATCCAGAGCTTTCAAGATAATGTACTTTGCATAGGTCAGGCCGCTTTCTGCAAACGCCGCCTGATAATAGCGGCCAAACGCATGATGCAGCGTGTAGACCTGAAAGCAGGCCAGATCATTGAGGTTGGATTTCTTTTCCATGCACGCTAAGTATCCACATCAGTCGTAAATGCAATGCGGCAAAGCCACATTTGCGACCATAAACTTCGGGTACGAATTAATCCAACACGAAAGGACTTACTGTGACCAAGATCAACCGACGCAACCTGCTCAAAGGTGCTGCCGCATTGCCTGCAACCGCTGCTCTCGCAGGGGCTGCAACTCCGGCGCTGGCCGCAGGGCATAGCGCGATGCAAGAGGCGGCGCTTTATTCTGCTCCGCTCGGACAATACCGCATCACCGCTCTGCTCGACGGGATCGCACCTTTGGGGCGTGGTTTTTTCTTCGGCAGCGACGAAATTGACCCTGTCATGCAGCAGGTTGGCATCGGACCAGATGCCTTGCCCGCGCCTGTGTCGGCGTTCCTTCTGCAGTCAGACGACCGCACGATCCTGATCGATGCGGGTATGGGCGAGCAAGAACTGCTCGGGCCGGGCTTTGGTGGGGTAACACCTGCTCTGGCCGCAGCCGGTGTCGCGTCGGATGACGTTGATCTGGTGGTTTTGACGCATGCGCATCCCGATCACCTTGGCGGGTTGATCCGTGGTGGTGACGCGGTGTTCCAGAACGCCGAACTCGCGATTGGCGACGTCGAGGCGGGTTTCTGGACCGATGAGGCGATGATGGCGCAGGCCCCCGACGATGCGAAAGGCCTGTTCCAACTGGCGCAAACCGTGTTGAATGCCTATGGCACAAGAGTGACCCGCATCGCCGACGGTGGCGATGCTGCTCCGGGTCTGTCGATGATGCTGTCTCCCGGCCATTCGCCCGGTCATTCTATTGTAATGATAGACGGCGGGGATCGCCAATTGCTGATGATTGCCGACACGCTGCACTCGGCGGATGTGCATACGGCGTTGCCGGATGTCGGGTTTGGTTTCGACTCTGATCCCGCTCAAGCCGCAGAATCCCGCCGCCGAGTGTTTGATATGGTGTCGGCCGACAAGATGCTCGTCGCGGGCAGCCACATCCACTTCCCGGGTTTTGGCCGTATTCTGCGGGATGGTGAAGCCTATCGCTATCTCCCGTCGACCTGGATGTAATACTTGGCACTGCAAGGGGGCACCCGACGGCGCTCCCTTGCAGGTTGTTGGCGGCAAAGCGACATGAGATTCAATGCGGCGCACATTAAACAATTTCTTCGGACCTGCATCGTCAAGCTGCCATGCACTTATGGTGTCGCATGTCTCGTGTAGAACGGAGATGGTGAATTCCTGAGGCACACGCAAGATCACGGATTGCGGACGCGAAACCGTGACCGCTCCGACCAACGCCACGTCAGTGTGCATCCGACACTTCGAGGCAGGGCTCTGAAAGACTGCGCGAACTTGTCACCCTATCTGCTGGGTATCTGAACGCCGATATCTCTCAAACTCACAAATAAAACAACGAGGATACTATGACAAAAACAACTCTCTTTGGTTTCGACGGTTCAACATATGTGCGCACCGTGCGCTGCGTATTGGCGAGCAAGGGCGTTTCTTACGATCAGGTACCTGTCAACGTCTTGGAGGGCGAGCCGCAGGAACCAGAGCATCTTGAGCGCCACCCTTTCGGTAAGGTGCCTGTTCTCGATATCGACGGACTGCGCCTGCGTGAAACCGATGCAATCGTCCGATACCTCGAAGCGCGCGACCCGAAGCCTTCGATGTTTCCTGCCGACGCAAAGGTTTGTGCGAAAGCTGACGAGAACGCGGCGTTGATCGGCAATTACGGCTACGGTGCGATCATCGGGTTCGTGGCCTACCATCTGTTTCCCGACTTCGTTGGTGGAAAGGATGAAGAAATGCGCACATCCTGCCTTGATCAGGCCAAGAAGCTGGTCAGCCTTGTTATGGAGAATAGGGGCGACGCGCCGTTTCTCGCCGGGGATACACCCGGGTTTGCCGATTATCTGCTTGGGCCGCTCATGGCCTATGCGACCATGACCGAAGATGGCCCGGCGATCCTGTCGATCGACGGCGTGCAAGAGTGGTGGGACAGAATAAGCGCGGATGAGACCTTTGCGTCCACCGCACCGGACTTGAGCTGAAAAATGGAGAAGTGAGCGATGATCAAACTGACCTTGAACGGTGAGCCGCGCGAGATCGCGGCAAGTCCGGATACACCATTGTTGTGGGCGCTGCGCGATGAGCTGGGCTTGACCGGCACCAAATTCGGCTGCGGGGTTGCCTCGTGCGGGGCCTGTACGGTGCACGTCGATGGTGCGCCTGTACGCTCTTGTCAGACGTATGTGGGCGACATCGACGGCGCTACCGTGACTACGATCGAGGGCGCGCTGGACGAGACCACCGAAGCGATCCGCGCGGCGTGGGTCGAGTTGGAGGTGCCGCAATGCGGCTATTGCCAGTCAGGCCAAATCCTGTCGGCGGCGGCGCTGTTGCGGGACACGCCCAACCCGACCGACGAAGACATCGATGCGGCAATGGATGGAAACCTTTGCCGCTGTGCCACCTATGCACGGATCCGCAAAGCGATCCATCGCGCATCCGAAATTGTGGAGGGTTAACATGCTGAACAGGATTATCTCACAGGCCGTCCCAGCAGCGGGTACAACGCGACGCGGCTTTCTCAAACTGAGCGCAGGCGCTGCGGGTGGCCTTATTCTGGGTGGTGCGCTTCAGCCGACCGCAGCAGCTGCACAAGCTGGTACCGACGGTCTGGCCACGCCTTTCGTTCATATACGTCCGGACAACACTGTTGTCGTGATCGTCAAACATCTGGACATGGGCCAAGGGACCGCCACGGGATTGGCAACGCTGATTGCGGACGAGCTTGATGCGGATGCGGCGCAGGTCACCACAGAATTTGCACCTGCCAACACGGGTCTTTATGCCAACACGCTCCTGGGTGTGCAGGGCACAGGTGGATCGACTGCGATGCCCAACTCATGGCAGCAATACCGTGAGGCGGGGGCGACGGCGCGCGCAATGTTTGTCGCCGCGGCAGCCGAGACCTGGGGCGTCGATCCTTCGGACGTCACCATATCAAAAGGTGAGATCAGTGGTGGCCCGAACACAGCTACGCTGGGCGACATGGCCACCGCTGCTGCCAGGCAGGGCGTGCCAGACAGCGTGACGCTGAAAACGCCCGACCAGTGGGTGTATATCGGCAAGTCCTTTCCGCGGGTGGATGTTGCGCCCAAGACCCAAGGTGCCACCCACATGTTCGGCATGGATGTCGCGATGGACGGGCTGATGTACGCTGTTAGCCTGAGCAGCCCGCGCTTTGGTGGCGTGTTGGTCGGACTGAATGAAGCCGAGGCGCGGGCAATGCCCGGCGTGATCGACGTGATCCGCCTGCCGGATCGGGCCACAGTCATCGCTGAATCCACGTGGCAGGCCATTCAGGCGCGTAACGCTCTGGCTGCCGAATGGGATTTCTCGAACGCTGAAAATCGGGGCACAGAGGATTTGCGGGCAGAGTACACCGCATTGCTGGATGAAGATGGCATCGCATTCCATAGCGCCGCAGTCTCGGAGGCCGAAGAGGCGAAGGTGGTCGAAGCCGATTACTTCTTCCCGTATCTCGCGCATACCCCGATGGAGCCGATAGACGTCACCGTTCTGTTCGACGGGACCGAGGCGGCGTTTTGGACCGGATCGCAGATCCAGACCCTGGACCAGAACATCGGTGCTCAGGTCCTTGGCATTGATCCCGGTTCAGTGAAAATCGAGACCCTTTGGGGCGGTGGCTCATTCGGGCGCCGCGCGATCTATGACAGCCACTATGTGGCCGAGGCGGCGATGATTGCGCAAGCGTGGCTGCAAACCCATGGGCAGGCGCGCCCGATCAAGCTGGTCTGGACCCGCGAGGACGATGTGCGCGGCGGATATTATCGCCCGATGCACATGCACCGTGTGCGTGCCGGTCTTGATGCAGAGGGCAATATCACTTCGTGGAAACAGCGCGTGGTGGGGCAGGGTATCGCCATCGGAACCGCGTTCGAACAGTTCATGGTGAACAACGGCGTCGATGCGTCTTCTGTTGAGGGCCTTGGGCAGCACTCGGCATACACCATTCCGGGCTGGTCGGTCGATGTTCATCATCCGCTTGTCGGTGTTCCCGTGCTCTGGTGGCGGTCGGTCGGGCATACGCACACGGCTTATGTCGTCGAGACGATCATGGATGAGTTGGCGGAGGCGGCGGGTGCCGATCCGGTGGAATTCCGTCTGCGCTACCTCACCGATCCGCGCGCGCGTGGCGTGCTGGAACTGGCAGCCGTAAAGGCCGGTACGATACCGGCCGGCCTGACACGGGGCATCGCGGTGCACAAAAGCTTCGGTTCCTACGTCGCCGAAATCGCGGATGTTAGGATCCGCGAGGATGGCACCGTCAAGGTCGAGCGTGTGACCTGTGGTGTCGATTGCGGTGTCCCGATAAACCCCTCGAACATCGAGGCGCAGATTGAAGGTGGCCTGGGCTACGGCCTCTCGGCGATCCTGCGTGAAGAGATCACGATGACTGCAGGCGAGGTGGACCAGTCGAATTTCTACGACTACACGCCGTTTCGGATCGCCGACATGCCACGGGTGGACGTTCACATCGTCCAATCAACCGAGGCGCCGACAGGCATAGGCGAGCCCGGTACACCGCCAATTGGTCCCGCCGTGGCGAATGCAGTCCGCAGGGCAACCGGCAAGACAGTTCGCGAGTTACCATTTTCGCGTCAAGGACTGGCCTGACAATTGTAGGTTCCGTTGGCGCGCGCAGTCCTTTGGCGCGCGCGCCTTCTTGCTTTGACCCGTGGATGGATGCGGAGTGCCTGAACGCAGCGGTCCAATTTCCAGTATCGCGTGTTTAGGATTGATTTCCTCATCGCTGATAATCTAACATGTGTTAGGTTATCAGCGATGAAAGCGTATGACTGGACCACTTAATCACCTGAAAATCATCGAACTCGGTCATGTGATTGCGGGGCCGCTTTCGGCTGCGTTGCTTTCCGACTTCGGTGCCGATGTCATCAAGATCGAGGCACCGAACCGAACCGACATGATGCGTGACCTTGGACCCAAGGCCGAGGACGGAGTGGGTGTCTGGTGGAAAACGCTGGGCCGCAACAAAAAGACGCTGGGCCTCGACTGGAAGTCGGACGAAGGCCGGGACATTCTTCGCAAGTTGGTTGAAGGTGCCGACGTCCTTGTCGAGAATTTCCGACCGGGCGTGCTTGAGCGCGCGGGTATCGGTCCGGACATCCTGCATGGGTGGAACCAGGAATTGATTATTCTGCGCGTGTCCGGCTACGGCCAGGACGGCCCGATGCGGGATGTGCCGGCTTTTGGGCGAGCCGCTGAAGCGATGAGCGGTCTTGCGCATCTGACAGGTTTCCCCGACGGGCCGCCGATGCACCCGGGATTTCCGGCGGCTGACAGCACGACAGGGTTGATGGGCGCACTTGGCATCATGATCGCGCTTCTGGCCCGCGAGAAGGGAACCGCACGCGGTCAGGTCGTTGATCTGGCTGTGTTCGAGGCTTTGCTTCGGTTGATGGACTATCCCGTTCCGGCGCTAACAGGCGCAAACCATTCGCCTCGGCGCAACGGATTGCGTCAGCCGATGGATTTTGCCCCGGGGGGCATGTTCCGCACGTCCGACGGGGTATGGCTGACTGTTTCCGCAGGAAGCGCGGAAACCGCGCAACGGCTGCTGCGCGCAGTCGGCGGCGACACTCTGGCGGATGACCCGCGCTTCGCGACCCTTGCCGAGATGTCGCAGCACATGTCCATGGTTTTCGATGCCATCAATGATTTCGTCACCCAACACACACTAACCGAAGTGGAGGCCGAATTCGCCCGTCACGACGCGGTTGCTTCAAAGGTACTGAGCGTCGAGGAGATTGCGACGAACGAGCAGATACGCCATCGCGGCGACATCGTATCAGTCGAAGGCGAGCCGACGCAGGTTGTCGGCCCGATCCCGCATCTGAGCGCCACGCCGGGCGCGCTGCGCTGGCTGGGACGACCACCGGGCGCAGACACCCGCGCCATTCTGCGCGACATTGGTCTTGACGATGACCAGATCGACGCTCTTAGCGTCGCGGGGCTTGTCGGTCTGGATAAAAGGGAGGACACATCGTGACATTTCGGATGACGGATGAGCAAAGGGAAATTCGCGACCATATCCTGCGGATATCCGCGCAGTTCGACGATGATTACTGGTTGGAACGGGATCGCAACGGTGGTTTTCCCCATGATCTGCACAGGGCAATGGCCGATGGCGGCTGGCTAGGTATCGCCATGCCAGAAGCTGTCGGCGGTGCGGGTTTGGGGATCACCGAAGCGACCATCATGATGCAGGCGATTGCCGAATCGGGCGCCGGCGCCAGCGGGGCCTCGGCCATCCACATGAACATATTCGGGCTAAACCCGGTGGTGAAATTCGGGACGGACGAGCAGCGTGCGCGCATGCTTGGCCCGCTGATCGCGGGTGACGAAAAGGCGTGTTTCGCCGTGACCGAACCGACGACGGGGCTGGATACCACAAAGCTGAAGACCATGGCGGTGCGGCAGGGGGACAGATATGTCGTGCACGGGCAGAAGGTCTGGATTTCTACCGCGCAGGTGGCCCACAAGATGCTGCTTCTGGCCAGGACAACGCGGCTTGAAGATGTGAGCAGCCCGACCGAAGGGCTGAGCCTGTTCTATACCGATCTCGACCGGAATTTCGTTAATGTGCGAGAAATCGAAAAGATGGGGCGCAAGGCTGTCGATTCGAACGAAGTCTTCATCGATGGGTTGCCAATTCCGGCTGAGGACCTGATCGGGGAGGAGGGCAAAGGCTTTAGACAAATTTTGCACGGGTTGAATCCCGAACGCATCCTGGTGGCCGGAGAATGCATAGGTATTGCGCGCAACGCACTGGCGCGCGCGGCGCATTATGCAAACGAACGTGTGATTTTCGACCGCCCGATCGGCCAAAATCAGGGTGTTCAGCATCCGCTCGCCAAAGCCTGGGCGCGGGTGGAATCTGCCAATCTTATGGTGATGCACGCTGCTGCCCTTTACGATGCGGGAGAGCCCTGCGGCGTCGAGGCGAACGCTGCCAAGCTTTTGGCCGCCGACGCCGCGGTCGAGGCGACCGAAGCCGCGCAAATTACGTTTGGCGGATTCGGATACGCCAAGGAATATCACGTGGAGCGACTGGTACGGGAGGCTCTGCTGTTCCGCATCGTACCGGTGACACCGCAGATGCTTTTGTCGTTCATAGCAGAAAAAGCCCTTGGACTTCCAAAGTCTTACTGATCGGAGATAACGGGCGGGGCTGGTGGGAAAAGGTGTCTTGACCAATTTTCTAACACACGTTAGATTACTGGCAACTGCCCCTTAAGGGGAATGGGAGGAGGCGTCATGCTTAAGACGCAGTTCGGGTCTTCGATGGAGGACCTGTCGAACCGTGCAACCGTTTACGCGAGCGATTTATTCAGCGGTAAAACCGTTGTGGTGACCGGCGCTGGAGGCGGATTGGGGCTGGCAATTGCGACTCTGTTCGCGAGGCTTGGAGCCAATCTGGCGATCAATGGACGCAACGAAGAGAAGCTGGCTTTGGCCAAGGAGTTTCTCGAAAGGTTCGGGGGTGGAGTTTTCGCTGTGCCTATGACCATCCGGGAGCCTGAGCAGGTCGAGGATTTTGTCGCCAAGACGAATCAGGAGTTCGGGGCGATTGACGTATTGGTGAACAATGCTGGGGGTCAGTTTCCGCAAGCCGCGTTGGAGTTTAGTCCAAAGGGCTGGAATGCGGTCATAGACACCAACCTCAACGGCACGTGGTGGTTGATGCAATCCACGGCGCGCCACTGGGTTGCTAACAACCAATCGGGCTCCATCGTCAACATCGTGGCCGATATCTGGCGCGGCATGCCCGGCATCGCTCATACCTGTGCGGCCCGGGCAGGGGTAGTTTACCTGTCCAAGTCGGTTGCGGTGGAGTGGGCCCCGCACAATATCCGAGTCAACTGCGTGGCGCCGGGTTGCTGCGAAAGCAACGGTTTCGGGAACTACCCTCCGGAGGGTTCTGCGACATTTCAGGACTCCAACCCGATGCGGCACGCCGGGGACGAATGGGATGTCGCTGAAGGGGTTGTCTATATGGCGGCGAATTCAGGGAAATTCGTAACCGGTGAAGTTCTGAACATCGACGGTGGGCAGCAA
>JAASSQ010000362.1 GCA_021767845.1 Roseovarius sp.
GTGGGCACCCGGCGGTTCCAGACCTCGTAGGCCTTTTCGACCGCGCCGCGCAGCCGGTCCAGCCCCTTGCCGGTTCTGGCAGAGACCGTGACCAACGGTGCGCCGCGCAGTTGCGGCAAAAGCCGCTCGAACGCCTCGCGCAGATCGCGCAGCTTGTGCTGCTTGTCGGTTTCCAGATCCCACTTGTTGATCGCCACCACCACGGCGCGGCCCTCGCGCTCGGCCAGATCGGCGATCCGCAGATCCTGCTGCTCGAAGGGAATGGCCGCGTCGAGCAGCACGACCACGACCTCGGCGAACTTGACGGCCCGCAGGGCATCGCCGACCGACAGTTTTTCGACCTTGTCCTGCACGCGGGATTTCTTGCGCATGCCGGCGGTGTCGAACACGCGCACGGGCAGGCCATCCCAATCCATCCGCAGCGAGATCGCATCGCGCGTGATGCCCGCCTCGGGCCCGGTGAGCAGCCGCTCTTCGCCCAGGATCGAGTTGATGAGGGTGGATTTCCCGGCATTGGGCCGGCCCACGACAGCCACCTGCAGTGGCCGGTCGGGCGTGGGGGTGCGGGCGGCGGGGCCGTCGCCGGGATCGGCATCCTCGCCATCCTCGTCCAGAACGACCTCGGTTTCCGGGGCCTCGGATCGGGCGCGGGCCTCGAACGCGTCGGAGAGCGGCATCAGCGCCGAATAGAGCTCGTTCATGCCCTCGCCATGTTCGGCCGACAGGCGCACGGGTTCGCCAAGGCCAAGCCCATAGGCCTCGTAAAGGCCTGCGTCGGCGGCGCTGCCCTCGGCCTTGTTGGCGCCCAGGATCACGTGATCGGCCCGCTTGCGCAGGATGTCGGCGAACACTTCGTCGGTGGGCGTGACCCCGGCGCGCGCGTCGATCAGGAACAGGCAGACATCGGCCATGTCCACCGCGCGTTCGGTCAGCTTGCGCATCCGGCCCTGCAGCGACTCGTCGGTCGCCTCTTCCAGACCGGCGGTGTCGATCACGGTAAAGCGCAGATCGCCCAGACGGGCCTCGCCCTCGCGCAGGTCGCGGGTCACGCCGGGCTGGTCATCGACCAGCGCCAGACGCTTGCCGACAAGACGGTTGAACAGCGTGGACTTGCCCACGTTCGGGCGGCCCACGATGGCTAGGGTGAAACTCATCTCTCTGGCTCCGGGACGGCGTCAAACCGCCCTGTTAATACATCCAGACCTTAACGGAAAGCGTGCAGTTGCCCGTTCGCCGAGACCACGTAAAGCGTGCCGCCCGCGACGACCGGATTCGTCGTGGCACCGCCCGGCAGTTCCACGCTGCGGTTGAGCGCGCCCGAGACCGGGTTGAAGAACCGCAACAGCCCGTCATCGGAGGCCACGATCACCTGCCCGCCGGCCACCACGGGGCCGTGATGGGCGAAAATCTCGGACTGGCGGCGCGGACGGTCCTTCTTGAAGAAGGGCAGCTTGACCGACCAGACATGCGCGCCGTCCTCGGCCTGAAGGCGGATCAGCTCGTTGCGGTCCGAGATCAGGAAAAGCGAATCGCCTGCCGGCCAGACGGGGTTGAGCGGGCCTTCGTTCGCAGTCCAGAGCCGTTCGCCATTGGCCAGGCCAAGCGCGACCATCCGGCCCGAATGGCTGCCGACATAGACGCGGTCGCCGTCGATCACCGGGTCGCCGGTGATGTCGCCCACGCGAGCGCTGGAATACCCGCGGCGCTGTCCCGCGATCTGCGCATCCCAAAGGCGCAGCCCGCCCTCGCGGAAGGCGCCCTGCACCTCGCCCGACCCGAAGGCGAAGATGACATACTTGTCCGACAGGGCCGGCGCCGGGCCGCCCATCACGTTGTTCACGTCGGGCGTGGCCGACAGCTGCCATTGGATCCGGCCGTTATCGGCGTCGAGCGCCCAGGCGATTTCATCACCGGCGACAAGATAGACCAGCCCATCGGCATATGTCGGACTGCCCGAGCCGGTGGCGCGCAGGTTCTGGTGCCAGATCTCACGCCCGGTTTCGGGGTCGAGCGCCGTCATCAGGCCGAAGCCCGACGACACGAACAGCTTGCCATCGCCATAGGCGATCCCGCCGCCGGTTGCATCGGTGGGGGAGTCGTTCGGCGGCACGACGCTGTGGGTCCAGAGCACCTCGCCCGCGGTCGAGACGGCAGCCACCTGCCCTTGCGCGTCGAGCGTGAAGACGCGGCCACCGGCCACCACGGGATCGGCGGTGATGCGGACCTTGCGCCCGTCGCCCGCCCCGATCGGGGCCGACCAGATGCGCTGCGGCGCGGCGGACAGCGCGGGATGTGCCGTGCGGGTGGCCGGGGTTGCGATCGCCTGCATCCACGCGGCATTGCGCTGCGGCGCGGCCAGGTCAATCGGCTGGGCGCGGTTTTCGCGGGGCTGCGCGTCGTCGGCCTGCTGCGTTTCGGTCAGGACGTCCCGGATACCCTGCCGGTCCCCCTGGAGGATCGCTTCGTCGCGGGTGCAGGCCGTCAGAGCGAGGATGGCCGCAGCGCCCAGTAA
>JAASSQ010000363.1 GCA_021767845.1 Roseovarius sp.
CGTTTTTCTGAAACCGAGGCCGGCAGGGGGTGTTGCCATCGGCGGCGCTACGGGTAACGTGCGGGGCGCATCAACCAGGGCCTGACCGCATGAGACACGCGCATACCCCCTCCGGCCACGCCGGGGCCGCCTGATGGGCGGCCTCGACAACCTCTGGCGCGACAGCGCCGCCGAAGACTTTTCGGCCCCCACGCTGCAAGGCGAATTCAGCCCCGACATGGTGATTATCGGCGGCGGATTCACCGGCTGTTCGGCTGCGCTCGAGGCGGCCGGGCAGGGCGCCGATGTCGTGCTGGTCGAGGCCGACACCATCGGGCATGGCGGCTCGGGGCGCAACGTGGGGCTGGTGAATGCCGGGCTCTGGCTGCCGCCCGACGCGGTCTGCAAGACGCTGGGCCCGCAGGCGGGTGACCGGCTGAACGCCGTGCTGGCCGCCGCGCCCGACCTGGTGTTCGACCTGATCGCGCGGCACGCCATCGCCTGTGAGCCGCAACGCAACGGCACGCTGCACCTGGCCCATGCGCCACGTGGCCTGTCGCAGCTGCGCGAACGCCACGCGCAAATGGCAAAGCGCGGCGCGCCGGTCTCGCTTCTGGATGCCGAGGAAACGCAGGTCCGCACCGGCAGCACCGGGTTTCACGGCGCGCTGCACGACGCCCGCGCCGGCACCGTTCAGCCGCTGGCCTATGCCCGTGGCCTGGCCCGCGCCGCGCAATCGCAAGGCGCGCGCATCTTCGAGCACAGCCCCGCGCTCTCGGCCGTGCGCCACGGCGGGCACTGGGTGGTGCGCACCTCGGGCGGCAAGCTGCGCGCCAAGACCCTGCTGGTTGCCACCAACGCCTATCACCGCCCGGTCAGCGACATGACCATTCCCACCGTGCCGGTGGTCAACTACTTCCAGCTCGCGACCGAGCCCCTGGGCGACAATATCGCAGGTGACATCCTGCGCGGCGGCGAGGGGTGCTGGGACACCGGGCTGGTCATGTCCTCGCTGCGCCGCGATGCGGCGGGCCGCGTGATCCTGGGCGGGATGGGCGACGATGTGACCACGCAAGCCGGCTGGGCAAGGCGCAAGCTCAAGCGGCTCTTCCCGCAGTTGGTCGAGGCCGAGATCACCCATGCCTGGGCCGGCAAGATCTCGATGACCTCGGATCATCTGCCCCGGATCCTGCGCATCGGCGCGCAGGGCCTGTCGATCTTCGGCTATTCGGGCCGGGGCATCGCGCCGGGCACCGCTTTCGGGCAGGCCGCCGCACGGGCGCTGCTGAGCGGGGACGAAAGCGGCTTGCCCGTCGCCCCCGTCGAGACCCATGCCGAGCCGCTGCCCGCGCTGCGCTCGATGGTGTTCGAGACCGGCGCGCGGCTGGTGCACGCCTTCGCCGCCCGGCGCTGAACCATCACACAGGGGCAGGGGCCGCGTTACCGGCTCAGCGCCGCCCGCAGATCGCTCAAGCTCCGGGTGTTCAGAACATCCTTGGCCTCCAGCCAGCCGCGCTGTGCCTGGCCCACGCCGAACCGCATGTCCTCCAGCCCCCGCACCGAATGGGCATCGGTGCCGATCGACACCATGAGCCCCGCATCCTTCGCCGCGCGGCAGGCCACATCGTCGAGATCCAGGCGCATCGGGCTCGCGTTCAGTTCCAGGCAACAGCCGCGCTCCCGCGCCGCGTCGATCAGCCGGTCGATATCCACCGCCGATTTCCGCCGCTTGCCGATCAGGCGCCCGGTCGGATGACCGATGATCGACACATGCGGATTGTCCATCGCCCGGATCATGCGCTCGGTCTGCGGCTCCTCGCCCAGATCAAGCCCCGCATGGACCGAGGCGATCACGATATCCAGCTTTTCCAGCACGCGATCGGGGTAATCCAGCGTTCCGTCTTCGAGGATATCGACCTCGCTGCCCTTGAGGATGCACAGCCCTTCGATCTCGTCGTTCAGCGCGTCGATCCGGTCGATCTGCGCCTCCAGGTCATTGATGCTCAGCCCGCCGGCCACCCGCTGGCTGCGGGAATGGTCGGTGATCGCGATATAGTCATGGCCCTTGGTGCGCGCGGCCTCGGCCATGTCGCGCAGGCTGTCGCGGCCGTCCGAGGCATCGGTATGCATGTGCAGATCGCCACGGATCTGCCCTGCCGTCACCAGATCGGGCAGGGCGCCGCGCTCTGCCGCCGCGATCTCGCCCCGGTCCTCGCGCAGGACCGGCGGGATCCACGGCAGGCCAAGGGCGGAATAGATGTCGTCCTCGCTTTGCGCCTCCAGCCGCCTGTCTCCCTTGAACAGGCCATATTCGTTCATTTTCAATCCCTTGCCGTTCGCTCTTCGACGGCAGGCGATGCTGTGCGCCTTGGACCCGGTAAAATAATGCAGCGCCGCGCCGTAGCTTTCGCGCGGCACGATCCGCAGGTCCACCTGGATCCCTGACCGCAGGATCACCGTGCTGCGCGTCTCCCCGCGCGACACCACGCGCTCCACCTCGTCATATCGGGTGAATGCGTCGGTGACCGACCC
>JAASSQ010000096.1 GCA_021767845.1 Roseovarius sp.
GCGCGACGTGCCCGGCTGCACCTTCCTGGCCGAGCCGCAGGCCAACATGATCTTCGCCACCCTGCCCCGCGCCACGCATCAGCGCCTTCACGCCGCCGGCGCGGTCTATGGCCTGAACGGCGGCCCGCTGGATCACGGCGACCCGACCGAACCGCTGCCCATGCGCCTCGTCTGCGACTGGTCGATCGACGAGGCCCGGATCGACCGCTTCCTCGACATCGCCCGAGGCTGACCGCGCGGTTTCTTCTTGGCTGAAATACCCCGGGGGAGTCGCGCCGCAGGCGCGGCGGGGGCAGCGCCCCCTGCCTCAGCTTCGGTCCAGGAACCGCAGCACCTCTGATGCGACCTGCCTCGGATGGGTCACCGGCGCCATGTGCCCCGCCCCCACGATCACCGAACGTTCCGCATCCCCAAGACGGGCCGCCAGCCCCTCGTTGATCGCTTCCGTGATCGCGGGCGAGGTGCTCCCCCCGATCAGCAGCACCGGGCAGTCCACCGCCTGCAACACCCCCGGCGCCAGCAGCCCGCCCGCATCCTCCAGCAGCGCCGGCCCGGCCGCGTCGATCAGGTGGATGCCCCGCGCCAGCGCTGCGCGGTGCAGGCGCGGCAGGTCGTCCCAGGGCCGCCCGTCGCCCCAGACCTCGATGAAGGCCCGCGCCGCGCCCGCCCGGTCCCCCGCCGCCCAGGCGCGCGTATACTCGGCCATCTGCGCCGCATACCGCGCCCGCGCGCCCGGATCGTCGGCAAAGGCCACGGCAAAGAAGACCGGCTCGATCAGCACCAGCGACCGCACCAGCCCCGGATGCTCCACCGCCAGCCGCAACGCCACCGTCGCGCCGAAGGAGTGGCCCAGCACATCCACCGGCCCGGCCCCGCGTGCCGCCTCGGCGGCCAGTTCGGCGGCCACGGCCACGCTGCGCGCCTGCACCTCGCCCATGCCGTCCTGCCACGGCCCGCTTTCGCCATGCCCCGGCAGATCGAAGGCGGTCAGCGTCAGCCGATGGCCCAGCCGCCCGGCCAGCCCCGCCCAGCTTCCGGCATGGGCCAGCGAACAATGGATCGCCAGCGCCGCGCGCGGGCCGCTCCCGAATGTCGTCCAATAGGTCCGCAGACCCGCCCGCAACGCCTTGGGCATCGGCCGTCAGAGCTTGCCGCCAAGGTGCAGGTCCAGATCCTCCAGCCGGTCCTGCCCCCAGAATTTCTGGCCCGTGTCCACCACGTAGAACGGCGCGCCAAAGACTCCCTGCGCCACCGCCTCTTCCAGGTTCGCGGCATAGGTCTCGGCCCCGCTCAGCAGCCCGCTGTCAGCCAGGCCCGCGTCGAACCCCGCCGCCTCCAGGCAATCGCGGATCACCGCGTCCTCGGCGATGTCGCGCTCCTCGACCCAGCAGGCGCGCAGGATCCCGTGCACCAGCGCCCCTAGGTCGCCGCCGCCCGCGTTCTGCGCCGCGATGATCGCATAAGAGGACGGCGCGGCATTGGTCGGCCAATGCGCCGGCTTGAAATTTAGCGGCATCCCCAGCTTCTTCGCCTGCCGCGGCAATTCCTGCGCGCGATAGTCCAGCCGCGCGGGATGCCGGTCCTTGGGTGCCTGACCGCCGGTGCGCGGGAAAAGCTGCATGATGTCCAGCGGCTTGTAGGTGATCGTCGCGCCATGCCGCGCCGCGATGTCCTCCAGCCGGGTTCCCGCCAGGTAGGCATATGGCGACAAGGTCGTGAAAAAGTAATCGATATGCGCCATTTTGGCGACCTCCCCTTTGGCACAGCTTTGCCAGACGCTACGCCCATGCTAAGCGAAGTTCAACGTCGCGAATCTGTCATCTTCAGCCACTTTGGGAACCCGCTTCATGCCCACCACGCCCGAGCCGAAACTCATCACCGGCAACGCCAACAAGCAACTGTCAAAGGCCATCGCGCGCCGCATGTCCATGCATCGCGGGGTCAATGTCGGGCTGGTCGATGCCCGCGTCGAACGCTTCAACGACCAGGAGGTGTTCGTCGAAGTCTATGAGAACGTCCGCGGCGAGGACATGTTCATCATCCAGTCCACCTCGAACCCGGCCAACGACAACCTGATGGAGCTGCTCATCATGTCCGATGCGCTGCGCCGCTCCTCGGCCAAGCGCATCACCGCCGTGATCCCCTATTTCGGTTACGCCCGGCAGGATCGCCGCTCCAAGGCGCGCACGCCGATCTCGGCCAAGCTGGTGGCCAACATGCTGGTGGGCGCGGGCATCGAACGGGTGCTGACGATGGACCTGCACGCCACCCAGATCCAGGGCTTCTTCGACATCCCCGTGGACAACCTCTATGCCGCGCCGGTCTTTGCCCTCGACATCAAGGAACAGTTCAAGGGCTCGATCGACGACGTGATGGTGGTCTCGCCCGACGTGGGCGGCGTGGCCCGCGCGCGCGAGCTGGCCAAGCGGATCGAGGCGCCGCTCTCGATCGTGGACAAACGCCGCGAAAAGGCCGGTGAAGTGGCCGAGATGACGGTGATCGGCGACGTGTCGGGCAAGAAATGCATCATCGTCGATGACATCTGCGACACCGCCGGCACGCTGTGCAAGGCCGCGCAGGTGCTGATGGACCAGGGCGCCGCCGAGGTGCACGCCTATATCACCCACGGCGTGCTGTCCGGCCCGGCGGTCGAACGGATCACCAATTCGGTGATGAAATCGCTGGTCATCACCGACACGATCGAACCGACCGAGCCGGTCAAGGCCGCGCCCAACATCCGCATCATCCCCACCGCGCCGATCTTCGCGCAGGCGATCCTGAACATCTGGAACGGCACCTCGGTGTCCTCGCTGTTCGAAACCGGAACGCTGGAACCGATCTACGAGGGGCTCTTCGGCGGCTGATCCCGGCCCCGCCCGGCGGCAACGCCGGGCCGCGCCCACCTGCCGCCGATGGCGCCCTCGCGCCCGCAGCGGGCGGGCGACGCCCTCCCGGTGCTGCTGTTTATCTCTGAAATGCACATGGCAGGACCGAACCTGCCCCGGCCTCAATAAAGCTGCCAGTCATCCTCGTGCGGCAACGCGCCGATCGCCATCCAGCGGATGCGCGCCCGTGCCACGCGCGTGTCGCCCCAGGTGCGGAACACCACGTCAAAGCCGGTTTCGGTGATCTTTTCGGCTGCCACATCGGCGCGCACGTTGGCCGCGCTGTCCATGTCCCACATCGACAGGGCCACATGCACCGCCGGGACGTCCTTGAACGGCTGCTTGAACGTCAGACTCTTTCGGCGCTCGCGCGGCCCCTCACCCGTCCACATGGCGCCGCCGTCCTCGTAATCCGAGAACAGAACGTCGTCGCCCTGGTCGATGCCGATACTGTGGCTGGTCAGATGTTTCATGGCCCGATTCCACGTTCAGGGCGTAACTACTAGCCCTTTCCGAAGAAACTTAGAACCGAAAAAGAAAAAGGCCCGCGGAACGGGCCTTTACGAGGATCGCGTTTGGACCACCGGCGCCGGGCTCAATCGGTGTAAAGGCCGATATGCGTGCCCATCGCGACCATGTCCGACAGAAGCTTGGCGGCGTCGTCCACCGGGCCGGGCTCGTTGACGAAGGTTTCCTGCGCCTTGCTCAGCTTGGCCTTGGCCTCGTCCACCAGTTCCTTGAACTGCTCCTGGGTGATCTCGTCGCGCGGGATCGCGCGCTCGGCCAGAACCGACACGGTCTCGCCGTCGATCTCGGCAAAGCCGCCCGTCACCACGTATTCCGCCTCGCCATCGGCGCCGACCGACTTGACCAGGCCGGGACGCAGGGTGGTGATCAGCGGGCTGTGGCTGGCCATGGCCGTCAGATCGCCTTCCGCGCCGGGGATGCTCACCTCGGTCACGTCCGCCGATACCAGCCGCCGCTCGGGCGACACCAGATCGAAATGCACTGTTTCAGCCATTCTCGGGCCTCCTTGTCATGCCCGCACCCCGGACCTGTGCGGTCCGGGGGCGAACAGGCGTTTATCAGGCCGCGTCGGCAGCCATCTTCTCGGCCTTGGCGACCACCTCGTCGATGCCGCCCACCATGTAGAAGGCACCTTCCGGCAGGTGGTCGTACTCGCCGGCGACCACGGCCTTGAACGACTTGATGGTCTCTTCCAGCGGCACCTGCACACCGTCCGAGCCGGTGAACACCTTGGCCACGTCGAACGGCTGGCTGAGGAACCGCTGGATCTTCCGGGCGCGGGCCACGGTCAGCTTGTCCTCTTCGCTCAGCTCGTCCATGCCCAGGATGGCGATGATGTCCTGAAGCGACTTGTAGCGCTGCAGGATGCCCTGCACGTCACGCGCGACCTGGTAGTGCTCTTCGCCCACGATGCCCGGATCCATCAGGCGCGAGGTCGAGTCGAGCGGGTCCACGGCCGGGTAGATGCCCAGCTCCGAGATCGCACGCGACAGAACGGTCGTGGCGTCGAGGTGGGCAAAGGTCGTGGCCGGGGCCGGGTCGGTCAGGTCGTCCGCGGGAACGTAGACGGCCTGGATCGAGGTGATCGAGCCCTGCTTGGTCGAGGTGATCCGCTCCTGCATGGCGCCCATGTCGGTTGCCAGCGTCGGCTGGTAGCCCACGGCCGAGGGGATACGGCCCAGCAGGGCCGACACTTCCGAACCCGCCTGCGTGAAGCGGAAGATGTTGTCCACGAAGAACAGAACGTCGGTGCCCGACTGGTCGCGGAACTGCTCGGCCAGCGTCAGGCCGGTCAGCGCGACGCGGGCACGGGCCCCCGGCGGCTCGTTCATCTGGCCATAGACCAGGGCCACCTGGCTGTCCGGCAGGTTGTCCGGCTTGATGACGTTCGATTCGATCATCTCGTGATAGAGGTCGTTGCCCTCGCGGGTCCGTTCCCCCACGCCGGCGAACACCGAATAACCCGAGTGCACCTTGGCGATGTTGTTGATCAGTTCCATGATGAGAACCGTCTTGCCCACGCCGGCGCCGCCGAACAGGCCGATCTTGCCGCCCTTGGCGTAGGGCGCCAGCAGGTCGATCACCTTGATGCCGGTCACCAGCACTTCTGACTCGGTCGATTGCTCGGCGAATTCCGGCGCTTCCTGGTGGATGGCGCGGGTTTCCTTGGCCTTGATCGGCTCGCCCTCGTCCACGGGCTCGCCCACGACGTTCAGGATGCGGCCCAGGGTGGCGTCGCCCACCGGGATGGTGATCGGGCCGCCCGTGTCTTTCACTTCCTGGCCGCGCACCAGGCCTTCGGTGGCGTCCATGGCGATCGTGCGCACGGTGCTTTCGCCCAGGTGCTGCGCGACCTCGAGGACCAGGCGCTTGCCGTTGTTGTCGGTTTCCAGCGCGTTGAGGATTTCCGGCAGGTGGTCGTCGAACTGAACGTCCACCACGGCGCCGATCACCTGGGTGATTGTGCCTTTTGCGTTAGCCATTGTTTCGTCTCTCCGGTTTCTCGTCAGAGCGCTTCGGCGCCCGAAATGATTTCAATAAGCTCGTTGGTGATCACGGCCTGACGCGAACGATTGTATTCGATCGTCAGCTTGTCGATCATCTCGCCGGCGTTGCGCGTGGCGTTGTCCATGGCGGACATCCGCGCGCCCTGCTCCGAGGCGCCGTTTTCCAGCAGCGCGCTGAAGATCGCCGTGGCCACGCCGCGCGGCAGCAGATCGGCCAGGATGGCTTCCTCGTCCGGCTCGTAGTCATAGACGACGCCGGCCTCGTCGGCCTCCTCGGCGGCGGCCTCGTCCACCTGGAACGGGATGACCTGCTGCATCGTCGGGATCTGGCTGACCACGTTCTCGAACTTCGCGTAGAAGATCTTGGCCACGTCGAACTCTTCCGCGTCGAAGCGGGCCAGAATGTCCGAGGCGATCGCCTGCGCATCCGCGTAGCCCACGTTCTTGACCTCGGACAGATCGACATGGTGGATGAAGTGGTCGCCCAGGTCACGCTTCAGCGCGTCCCGGCCCTTCTTGCCCACCGTCATGATCTTCACCGTCTTGCCCTCGGCCAGCAGCTTCTGGGCCTCGGCGCGCGCCTTCTTGGCGATGTTCGCGTTGAAGCCGCCGCACAGCCCGCGTTCGGCGGTCATGACGACGAGCAGTTGCACGTCGTCCGACCCCGTCCCGCGCAGCAGGCGCGGCGCGCTGTCGCTGTCGCCGACCGACGCCGCCAGCTTGCCCATCACCGCGTTGAACTTCTCGGTGTAGGGGCGCGACATCTCTGCCGCGTCCTGCGCCCGGCGCAGTTTCGCCGCGGCCACCATCTGCATGGCCTTGGTGATCTTGCGGGTCGATTTGACCGACTCGATCCTGTTTTTTAGGTCCTTGAGACTCGGCATTGCCTTATCTCCTTACGCGAAGTCGGCGGCGAATTCGTCCAGCGCAGCCTTGATCTTGTCCTCGGCCTCACCCTTGATCTTGGGATCTTCCTTGGTGATGTAGTCCAGCAGATCCTGGTGCTTGCTGCGCAGGTGGTTCAGCAGCCCCTGTTCGAAGCGGCCCACCTGATCCACGGCGATCTTGTCCAGGTATCCGTGGGTGCCGGCATAGATCACGCAGACGATCTCGGCGTTGGTCAGCGGCGAATACTGCGGCTGCTTCATCAGCTCGGTCAGGCGCGCACCGCGGTTCAGCAGCTGCTGGGTCGCGGCATCGAGGTCCGAACCGAACTGGGCGAAGGCCGCCATCTCGCGATACTGCGCCAGTTCCAGCTTCACCGGGCCCGCGACCGACTTCATCGCGCTGGTCTGCGCCGACGAACCCACGCGGCTCACCGACAGGCCGGTGTTCACGGCCGGGCGGATACCCTGGTAGAAGAGTTCCGTTTCAAGGAAGATCTGGCCGTCGGTGATCGAGATCACGTTGGTCGGAATGAAGGCCGACACGTCGCCGCCCTGGGTTTCGATGATCGGCAGCGCCGTCAGCGAGCCCGCGCCGTTTTCCTCGTTCAGCTTGGCGGACCGCTCCAGCAGGCGGGAGTGCAGGTAGAACACGTCGCCCGGATAGGCCTCGCGCCCCGGCGGACGGCGCAGCAGCAGCGACATCTGGCGATAGGCCACGGCCTGCTTGGACAGGTCGTCGTAAACGATCAGCGCGTGGCGGCCGTTGTCGCGGAAATGCTCGGCCATGGCGGTGGCGGCATAGGGCGCCAGGAACTGCATCGGCGCGGGGTCCGAGGCGGTGGCGGCCACGACGATCGAGTATTCGATCGCGCCCGACTCTTCCAGCTTCTTCACCAGCTGCGCCACGGTCGAGCGCTTCTGGCCGACGGCCACGTAGACGCAGTAGAGCTTCTTGCTCTCGTCGTCGCCCGCGGCCTCGTTGTAGCTTTTCTGGTTCAGGATGGTGTCCAGCGCCACGGCGGTCTTGCCGGTCTGGCGGTCCCCGATGATCAGCTCGCGCTGGCCGCGGCCGATCGGGATCATCGCGTCCACCGATTTCAGGCCGGTCGCCATCGGCTCGTGCACCGATTTGCGCGGGATGATGCCCGGCGCCTTGACGTCGGCCAGCAGGCGCTTGTCGGTCTTGATCGGGCCCTTGCCGTCCAGCGGGTTGCCCAGCGCGTCAACCACGCGGCCCAGCAGCTCGTCACCGGCCGGCACGTCCACGATCGACTTGGTGCGCTTGACCGTGTCGCCCTCGCCGATCTCGCGGTCCGAACCGAAGATCACGACGCCCACGTTGTCGGTTTCCAGGTTCAGCGCCATGCCCATGACGCCGCCGGGGAACTCCACCAGCTCGCCGGCCTGCACGTTGTCCAGACCGTGCACGCGCGCGATACCGTCACCCACCGACAGAACCCGGCCGACCTCGGCCACCTCGGCCTCCTGGCCGAAGTTCTTGATCTGGTCCTTCAGGATCGCAGAAATCTCTGCAGCTTGGATACCCATTTATCCGACCTCTTTCATTGCATTCTGTAGGGAATCGAGGCGCGAGCGGATCGAGGTGTCGATCATCTTCGAGCCCACCTTTACGACGAGACCGCCGATGAGGCTTTCATCGACGGTCGCATTGATCTTGACGTCCTTGCCCACGCGCGCGGTCAGCGTCTTGGCCAGCTTGTCCGACTGCGCCTTGGTCAGCGCCTTGGCGCTGGTCACGTCGGCGGTCACCTCGCCCTTGTCCTCGGCGATCATGGCGCTGAGCTGCTTGAGAAGCTGCGGCAGCACGAAGAGGCGGCGCTTGGCGGCCATCACGCCCAGGCCGTTGGCCATCGCGGGTTCGAGTTTCATCTTCTTGGCCAGCGCGGCCATCACCTTGCCCTGGTCGGCGCGCGACAGCACGGGCGACGCGATGACCTCGCGCAGCTCGGCACTGTCGTCCAGCGCGGCGGCAAGATCGTCGATGTTGGATTCAAGCTTGGGCAGAGATTTGCTCTCTTTCGCAATCTCGAAAATGGCGGTGGCATAGCGCTCGGCGATGCCGGATGAGATCGAAGCTGGTTCGGACACGTCCACCCTTCCGATTTTCTGGCCCCGGCCGCGCGCACATGCGCCACCGCCAGGGGAATGTTGACAGGCGTTGGTTGGTCTAGCACCGGAATTTTCGTCGGGGTGTAGCAGAGCCGTTGTCACCCCGCAAGCTGCACGAAAATCATTGTATACTGATGAATACTACGTATTTTCAAAGGCTTGCCGGGACTGCGACGGTTTGCGCGTTTTTTCGGGGCACAAAAAGTTCCGAATTTCGGGCCTTTTCGCGATTCCTTTGCCGCGCCCCGCCTCGCGGGGGGCCGTGCAGGCCGCGGCGCGCGTTATCGCTATCACGCCCGGCCGGGCCGCCGGCCGCCCGGCGAAACCCGGCAAAACCCGCCGCCCCGGCACGCATCGGGGCGCATCCGGGGCGCATCGGCAAGCATTCTGGGCGCCTCGGCACGCATCGGCGCATATCGGGTTAGCGGTCGGGGCGTATCCGGGGCGCCTCCGGGCGCTGCGCATCCGGGCGCTGCGCCGCGGGACGCTTTGCAGCAGGGCGCCCGACGTGTATGCGCGGGTCATGACCGATCCGCGACCGGGCCGCGCACGGCGCGCCAAGCCCCGCGTGGAAAGCCCCTCGGAAGGTGCCGATGAAACATGCCGCCCTCGTCCTGACCGCCGCGATCGCCCTGATGATCGGTTGGGGCACGCTCACCCCGCCCGGCGCCGCCGGACCCGCCCTGCCGCTGTCCGACAAGCAGCTCCACGCGCTCGGCTTCGGGCTGCTGGTTCTGCCGCTGTCGCTGGTGCGCCCCGCCACGATCCGCTGGCTGGCGCCCCTGGCGCTGGCCTATGGCGGCGCGATCGAGCTGATCCAGCCCGCCGTCGGGCGCAGCGCCGAATGGGCGGATTTCCTGGCCGACGGGATCGGGATCGCGCTCGGCGTCACCCCCGGCCTGATCCGCGCCCGCCTCGCGCAAGCGCGGCTTTGATCGGTTTCGGCGCGGAACGGTTTCGTCGGGCTTCCCCAATTCGGCCGACCCCGCCATTTAGACCAACTCTTGCCATTCTGGCCAGGCCACACCATCCGCCTCCGCCCCTCGCGCCCCTGCCCTTCGCGCCGCGCACCTGCAATCCTGTCACCGGGTCACGCCCGCCTGCCACCGGCAACACCCGGACTGCGCCGCGGCAGGATCCCGCCTTGTCCCGACATCTCTATTCACTCTCCAAGCCGCACCTCCTTCGTACCGCGCTCATCAACTTTGCCAGCCCCTCGCGTCGCGGGTCCAACCTCGCGACCCGCCCGCGCCGATGCTCGTCCGAATCCACTTGCCTGTCTCATGGCCCCCAGGCTACCGCCCGCGGGTTAACATCCGGTTACGGCATCCCGACGCGGTGGAAATCGCGCGTTTCGTACCAAATGCCCGGCGCGGACCCCGCGTTTCGTACGAAACCGGGGGGCAAACGTGACGAACCGTACAAATCTCAGACCGGCTTGGCCTCGGGCTTGGGCTTGAGCACGTCGAGCGGCCGGCGCACCGTCTCGCGCAGGCCCGGCCCGCTGGGGGAATGCACCCGTTTCGTCGCCTCCACCAGCAGCACGCCCCCCGAGAGCACCACCGACAGCCGCCCCCCCAGGGATTCCCACATGCCCGCGGTCTTGCGCCAGAAGCGCCGCTCCGAGGGTGGCTGATACAGGGTCGTCGCGTGGTTGAGTGGCAGAAAGTTGTGCAATTTCAACTGGTTCTCAAGCTGCGACTGGCTGTAGGGTCGGCCGTATCCGAACGGGGTCCGGTCCGATCGCGACCACAGCCCGGCCCGGTTCGGCACGATGAACAGCGCCGATCCCCCCGGCCCCAGCACCCGCCAGCATTCCTCCAGCAGCGCCGAGGGGCGCTCGCTGGTTTCCAGCCCGTGCACCACCAAGAGCTTGTCCACGTGCCCGGTTTCCAGCGGCCAGAGGGTTTCCTCGCACAGAACCGAAACGTTCGGCATCCCCTGCGGCCAGCCGATAACCCCTTGAGGTGCGGGCATTAATCCGATCACGCGCCGCGCGTCCTCCAGGTAGGGGCGCAGGAAGGGCACGGCAAATCCGAACCCCACCACCGTCTGCCCCTTCGCCTCCGGCCAGAAGCCCAGCACCTCCTCGCGCACCGCCTTCTGCGCCGCGCGCCCCAACCGGCTGCGGTAATAGAAGTTGCGAAGGTCCTGCACGTCGAGATGCATTGCAGC
>JAASSQ010000097.1 GCA_021767845.1 Roseovarius sp.
AGGCACAGGATATGCTGCGGGTCCACATCCTCGAGCAACAGCCGCGCCACACGGTCGGTCAGAACGCGGGTCTTGCCCGACCCGGCATTGGCCGACAGCCATGTGGAACGGTCGGGGCGGGCCGCGTCGATCTGGCGTTGGGTGGCGTCGTCGCGGGCCATCAGCCGACCCTTTTCCTGTCGGGGGTGTCGGTGATGTCCCATTCCCCGAAGCGGGCGAGCTGGTCGTAATCGCCCCGGTCGGTCTTCTTGTGCATGGCGCGGCGCGCGACATAGCCGCGGTCGGGATCAAGATAAGCCTGCATCAATTCGGTGAACTCCTGCCAGACCTTCGGCACGGGTTCTTCGCCCAGAGGGGCATCCACGGTCTTGCCGCTGCCACCCAGCCCAATGAACACCGCGCGCGCCACGGAGCCGGGGGCCAGATCGCCGAACCCGGCCTGTTCGGCGATGACCGCTTCCAGCAGAAGCTGCCGGTCGAAATGCTTCTGTTCCTTGTCCGTGGGCGGTTTGCCGGTCTTGTAGTCATAGATGTAAAGCTGCCCGGCCTCGTCCAGGTCCACGCGGTCGGCCTTGGCCATCAGGGTGACGCCGAGATCGGGTATCTGGACCTTGCCTTTCCGTTCCAGCGCGGCGGGGCGGGCGATGCGGCGGCGTTCGAGCTCGCCCTCGACGAACCAGTCGGCCACGCGATCAAGACGTGCGCGCCAGATCGCTTGTGCTTCGGCCCAGGGGACGTTTTCGGCAAGAACAGTCTCGGTCAGGGCCATCAGGCGGTCGCGGGTGCAAAGCGTTTCGTCCTGCTGCGTTTCCTCGATGAAGCGATGCAGGATGTCGTGCAGCACGATCCCCCGCAGCAGCGCATCGGGCAGTTTCATCAACGGGTCGAGCGGCCGCAGCCGCAGCACGTGGCGCGCATAGACGGCGTAGGGATCGCGGATCAGGCGCTTGATCTCGGTGACCGAGAAATCGCGGGGCCGCGCGGCCAGCGGCGGGCAGGGCGCGGGGCGTGACTCGGGGGCCTGATCGACGGGGGTTTCCAGCGCCTCGGCCAGTGCGCGCCAATGCGAGGCCCGGTCGCGCATCGCCTGAAGCGCGGCGGCGCCCCCCTGATCGGGCAGGCCGGCCAGAAGATTGGTGATCCGGTTCAGCCAGCGCGAGGGCACCGTCGCCGCATCATCGGAGCGGATCGAGCGGGTCAGCCAGACCTCGGGCGCGCAGGCGGCTTGTTGAAAGTCGTGGGCCGACAGGCCGATGCGCCGTTCGGGCAGCAGCAGCCCGGCCTGATGCCGCAGGCTGCGGTTGAGCCACGGGTCGGGCTTGGGCGCTTCGGGCCAGCCGCCTTCGTTCAGCCCGGCCAGGATCAGCAGGTCGGCGCCCTGCACGCGGGCCTCCAGCGTGCCCCAGATCAGGATGCGGGGATGCGGCGTGTCGGGGTTGCGCACCTCGCCGCCAGAGGACAGGATCGCGTTGAAGAGGCTGGTGTAATCGGCAGCCGACATGCGCCCGCCATGCCCGGCGTTGTCTGTCAGTTGGGTCACGGCCTTCAGCGCCGCGCGCCCGGCCTCCTTGTCCCAGAGCAGGTGGGTATCCAGCCCATCCGGGCCTTGCGCGATGCGCTGGGCCAGGTCCAGGTGGCGGGCCACCAGATCGGACAGGAGATGCTCGCCCGAGGCCTCTTTTCCGCAGAAACAGTCACTGATCCAGCGCACCCAAGGTTGGGCGGCCTCGTCCGTCTGCTTGTCGGCCCAGGCCTTGAGCGAGGCGGGATCGGGGAAGGGCGGGCCGTGGCGGCGCAGGTGCAGTTCCAGCTCGCGCGTGAGGCGCAGATGCGGCCCCCTGTCGTTGCCCGAATGGGTCAGCGGATGCTTGAGCAGCGTCAACAGCATCTCGGCCGACAGTTTGGTGCGCAGAAGCTCGGCCACGTGGCGCAGGAAGCGCCCCGGCGCGGAGTGATGCAGCGGCAGTCCGGCGCTGTCGTCGGGCAGGATGCCCCAGCGGTCCAGCGCGGCGGTGACTTGCCGGGTCAGGGTGCGGTCAGGCGTGATGAGCGCGGCGGTCTGTCCGTCCTCGGCGGCCTGGCGCAGGCGCATGGCAATTGTCAGCGCCTCGGCCCTGAGCGACGGCGCTTCGAGCAGGGTCATGTTTTCCGTGGCCTGGGCCAGATCGGTCAGCGCGGGGCCATCGCGCAGCCATTGGTCGGTGACCGGAGCGGGCCGCAGCGCCAGCGAGATCAGCCGGTTGCGCGGCGGGCAGGCGGGGGCGTGATCGCTCCAGCGGGGCAGGTCGGCGGGGGACACGCCCAGTTTCTCCAGCAGATCGGCAAAGCGGTATTGCGGGTGATCCTCGGACAGCATCGCGTTGTCGAGGTTGGCCCAGACATCGGCGGGCATGTCGAAATCGACGCCGGGCAGGATGACCGCGCCCTGTGGCAGCCGCGCCACCGCCTGCATCAGAAGCTGCGTGGCCCCGCGCGACCCGGTGGACCCGGCGATGATGACGGGATGATCGGGGGGTGTGTCGGCCCATTGCCGCGTCAGGTGTTCGATGACCAGCCGTTGCCGGGTTTCCACGTCGGGTTCGCTGGTGCCGGTGTCGAAATAGGGTCTGACAATGCCCAGGAAGGCCATGACCCGTTGCCAGTGCCCGGATTGATCGGTCACGTCGAGCCCTTCGATCACCTCTGGCGTCACGCCTTCGCCGTGCATTTCGTCCATCAGGGCGGCAAGGCTGTCGGACAAAGCATAGAGCGAGGCGCGCGGGGCGATGTCGGGCTGCCGGTCGAGCAGGGTGGAGACGAGCTGCGTCAGCTCCAAGCGGCGGCGCAGCGGCGGGATGGGATCGGGGATATGCGCCAGATCCCAACGCTCGCCCAGATCGGTCAGCAGGTCGATCCGGGGCAGAAGGCGCGGCGGACCGGCATCGAACAGCGCCCGGACGCGGCGGGCCATGCGTCGGGTGTTGACGATGACCTGCACGCGGGCCAGCGACTCGGGCGGGTGGCCCGCGTGCCGGGCGACCAGCCCATCGACCAGCGCGCGGGGGAAATCCACGCCGAGCGGCACGCCGAACACGCGCGGGGTATCGCCGGGGTCAAACACGGGTGTATCCAAGCATCTCTTCGGCCAGCGCGATACCCCCCGGATGGCCCACGTCGCACCATGTGCCGGAATAGGGGGTTGCGAAGAGCCGGTTTTCGGCCAGCATCCTGTCCCACAGCAGGTTGAGCGAGAACGCGGTCTCGGGAATGTCGTGCAGCCGGTCGGTCTTGAGGATTTGCAGCCCGGAATAGACCAGCCCCGGCCCGCGGCTGGCCCTTCCGGTGGCGTCGATGCGGAAATCGCCGGGGCCGGAATGGCCGATGGCGTTCCCGGGCGGCAGGCAGAGCAGCAGCGCATCCATGCGCCCAGGATCCCACTGGCGGGCCAGTTCGTCCAGCGGGTTCGGCCCCTGCCAGACCGCGTCGGTGTTCATGGTGAACACCGGCCCGTCGCCCAGATGCGGCAGCGCCGCGCGCAATCCGCCGCCGGTGTCGAGGATCTCGGGCGTTTCATGGGACAGGATCACGCCGGTGCCTTGCAGGTGGTCGATCAGCGCGTCGGGTTTGTAATGCAGGTTGGCCACGATGCGGTCCGCCCCGTGAGCGCGCACGAGGGCGAGCGCGTGGTCGATCAGGGGGCGGCCCGCGACCGGGATCATCGGCTTGGGCCGATCGGCGGTCAGATGGCCCATGCGCGTGCCGAACCCGGCCGCGAATAGCATCACCGGGCGGGGCTGGTCGCGCATTGGTCTTTCACCTTGGCAAGGGTTTCGGGCGTGGGGTGCGGCAGGTGGGTGCGGACGAGGGCGGCCACGTCGGCCAGGGCCGGGTGGTTGAGGTCGCGCATCAGGTGGTCCCAGACCCGCGGGATGAGGTCAACGTAACGGGGTTTGCCGTCGCGGATGCACAGCCGGGCGAAGACTCCGACGATCCGCAGGTTCCGCTGTGCGCCCAGCACGTTGTAGGCGGTGCGGAAGGCGGCTGCATCCTGCCCCGTCGCGGTGATGTACCGGTCGAGCATGGCGGTTTCGACCGATTGCGGCACGTCGCGGCGGGCGTCCTGCAGCAGCGACACGAGGTCATAGGCCCGGTGGCCCAGCATCGCGTCCTGGAAATCCAGAAGCCCCACCCGCGCCGTGCCTTGCCGGTCGGGCAGCCACAGAAGGTTCTGGGCGTGATAGTCGCGCTGGATCAGCACGTCGGCCGGGGCCGCGTGGGTCGTCAGCGCGGCGCGCATCGCGTTGTTAAACGCGGTGCGCACGGTGGCGTCGGGTTCGGTCAGGGCGGCGCGATACCAGTCAAAGGCCAGCGCGGCCAGATCGGCCATCATGTCGGGGCCGTAGGTGTCGAGCCCGGCTGGCGAGTCGGCCCGGTGGAGGGCGGCCAGAAGATCGGTTGCGGCGGCATAGAGACTGTTTTCCGCACTCGGATCGCGTGGGATGACGTTGGCAAAAAGATCGTCGCCCAGGTCTTCGAGAAGCAGCAGGCCGTGGGCTTCGTCCTGCGCCAGGATGCGCGGTGCGCTGAAGCCCTGCGCGATCAGGTGGGTCGCGATGCGCACGAAAGGGCGGACATCCTCGCCCCGGTCGGGGGGCGCATCCATCAGCACGGCGGTGGCCCCCGTGGCCGGGTCGATCAGCCGCAGGTAGCGGCGGTTCGAGGCGTCGCCCGCCAGCGGCGCGGTGCGGGCGCCGGCCCAGTCGGTGCTGTCGATGAAGTGGCGGATCAGCGCGTCACGGCCGGTCATCAAGGAGACCTTTCAGCTTTTCATCCCAGCGCGGCGCGCTCCAGTCCAGGTGCATGAGGCGGGTGTGGTCGCGCGACGGCGCCTCGAGCCGGATGCGCAGCGCCGAGGGCGGTGCGGCGTCGCCCAGCCGGTCGGGCCATTCCACGAGGCAGATCGCGTCGGAGAAGGCGTCGATCAGGCCCAGCTCCTCGATCTCGGAGATGTCGCCCAGCCGGTAGAGATCGGAATGCCAGATCTCCCCGCGCCGGCCCGGATAGCTTTGGACCAGGGTGTAGGTGGGCGAGGGCACATCCTCGGGCGTGTCGAGCGAGGCCAGGATCAGGCAGCGCGCGAAATGCGATTTGCCCGCGCCGATCTGGCCCGAGAGCAGCACGGTGTCGCCGGGATCGAGGCGTGGGGCCAAGGCCTGCGCAAAGGCGCAAGTGCGGTCGGGATCGGCGAGGTGGAGGGTGGCCGTGCGGTCTGACATGGTGCGACACTACACGCCCGGCCATGGCCTGCAAGCGGCATCAGACCGCGGCCTTGCGGATCTGCGGAGGCGCGGCCTGGGCGGGTTGAAGGGTGGCCAGCGTGAGCATTGTCGCCCCGCCGGGCAGCGGCACGACGCGGCAGCGCAGCGCGCCGCCCTCGGGGCGGTCGATCACGGCCTCGAGCGGTGTTCTGAGATCGTGACAGCCGATGCGCTTGCGCGCCTCGGACCAGAATTTCCCGTCCGGCAGCCGCGCCTCGCAGGTGTCGAGCAGGTCGGCCGCGGGCACTTCGACCGGGCTGGTATCCGGGGCGAGGTCGAACAGTTGGGCGAAACGCGCGTTTCGCGTCAGCAGCATGTTGTTCGGCGCAAGTACGGCGACCCCCTCGGACAAGTGGTCGAGCACGGATTGCCGCAGGTCGAGCTGCGCGCGGAACCGGCGCGTCAGCGAGATCTCGTCGGAAATATCCTCGAAAAGGAAGGCGATGGCGCCGTCGGGATGCGGACGTCCCGTGACCCGGTAGGTCAGGCCCGAGGGCAAGGCCCACGTATCCTCGAAATGGCCATCGGAGGCGGAGGCGACCATATCCCCGAGTTGTTTGCGCCAGATCGCATAATCCTTGGGCTCGGGCATCACCCGCCGGTCGCGCAGCGTGTCGAAAACATCGACCAGCGTGGGCCGCGCGCTGAGGAATTCCGCTCTTAGCCCCGTGAGATCCATCAGCGCCGGGTTGAACAGGGCGAGGCGCTTTTCGCAGTCGAACACGGCGAGGCCCGTGGTGAGGTTCGCGAAGGTCTTGGTGAGCGTCTGGACGAATTCGCGGCGCACGGTTTCGGCGCGGATCACCTTGCTGACATCGTTGGCGTAGTGCAGCAGGTCGCCGCCGAGGCGCATGGTGCTGATGTCATACCATTGATCCTGCGTACCATCCCGGCCGGGCAGCGAGACGCGATCGGTGACCGGCGCCTGCCCCGGCGCGAGCGGGGCCGGATCGGGCAAGAGCCGTGCGCGCGCCGCGGCGGGCAGATCGCCGAACACCTTGTTTTCCCAAACGATCGTCCCGTCCGCCTTCGACAGGCACAGGCCGAACGGGGCATGGCGCAAAGCGGTATTGAGGTTGCGCATCTGGGCCGCGCGGCGCAGCCGGTCATGCCGTTCGCCGGCCGCCGGGGCAGCGGGATCTTCCAGCACGACGCGGCAAGTGGCACCCTGCCGGTGCAGCGTCAGCGTGGCCGGATCATCGGCCGGCGCGGCGGCCAGCCGCACCTGTGCGGCCTCGGCAACGCCATCGACCGTGCGCGGCAGGCCGGGAAACCGGAAGGCCAGCCAGTCGTGCAGCCCGGCCCAGTCCGAAAGATCGGGTGGCAGCAGGTCGGCTGCCTGATCGTGATCCAAGAGCTGCCCGTCGCGCAGAAGGAAATGCGCGAACCCCGACCCCGTGGCAGTCATGTCCTGCGTCTTGGGGGGACGGGGGCGCGTCGCCCCGGTGAGGCCGAGGATCCAGAGCACGCCAAGCGCGATCAGCCCCGAGAGCAGCGGCAACAGAAGCCAGGCAGAGGTGGGAAGCGTCACGAACGGGGCCTTTCCGGTTGCCGCAAATCTTTGTGCAGCCTCCTCGAAAGGGGTTAATCCCGCGTTAACGCCGTCAGGCGCGAATGGGCTGGTTCTGGCCGGAGGCGGCCTCGTCGGGTCTGGTGGCCGCTTCCATCCTGTGACGCGGCCACGAGACCTCGACCACCGCGCCCGAGCGGGCGCGGTGCCCCTCGGGCCCGTCGCGGCCCGCATTCGAGGCATTGGCAAAGCTGAGATCGGCGCCCGAGCGTTCCAGGAGCGTCTTGGCGATGAACAGGCCCAGCCCCATGCCCTCGTATTCGGGGCGGCGGGGATCGGCCGACGGGCTGCGGCGGCGCATGAAGGGTTCGCCGATCCGCGCCAGAACCGGCGCGGGAAAGCCGCGCCCGTCATCCATGATGCGCAGCGTGATCGCATCCTCGGACCAGTTGGTTTCGATCCAGACATTCTCGCGCGCGAAATCGACGGCGTTCTGGATCAGGTTGCGCAGCCCGTGGATGACCTCGGGGCGGCGGTGGATCGTCGGCTGGGTGTCGAGCGCCCCCGAGCCCGGGCCGGTTTCCAGGTGAATGGTCTTGCCGCGGTCCTGGTGGGGTTCGGCCGCTTCCTCGATCACCGCGGTCAGGGGTGCCTTTCGCAGGTGCAGGTCATCCTTGCCGGCCCGCCCCATCGAGCGCAGGATATCGCGGCACCGGTCGGCCTGTTCGCTGATGAGCAGCGCGTCGTCACGCAGATCGTCCTTGTCCGATAGTTCTTCGGCCAGTTCCGAGCTGGTCAGCTTGATCGTGGCCAGCGGCGTGCCCAGTTCGTGCGCGGCCGCCGCCACGACGCCGCCCAGATCGGTCAGCTTCTGTTCACGGGCCAGCGCCATTTGCGTGGCTTGCAGCGCGTCCGACATCGCGTCCATCTCGGCCACGATCCAGCGGGAATAGACCCCGAGGAAGATGATCGCGATCACGATGGCGGCCCAGTTTCCGAACAGGAAGATCTCGGGCATCCGCAGCACGAACCCCTCCCCGGTGCGCAACGGCAGGTGGTATTGCGTGAGTACCGACACGATCAGGATGGCGGTGAGCCCCAGGAACACGGTCGAGCGCGATGAGAGCGCCGAGGCCGACACGGTGACCGGCCCCACGATCAGGATCGAGAAGGGGTTGTTCAGCCCGCCCGTCAGATACAGCATCATCCCCAGTTGAAGCATGTCGAACAGCACGACAAGCAGGGTTTCGGTTTCCGACAGGCGTTTGCTTTCGGGATAGATGAAGGACGCCACGAGGTTCGAGATCACCGCGACGCCGACGACAAGGTAGCACAGCCCGATTTCCAGGTTCAGGTCATAGACCCGCTGCGCCACGATCAGCGCCGAGATCTGCCCGGCGATCGCCCACCACCGCAACAGGATCAGCGTGCGCAGCCGGATCCAGTTGCCGCGCCGGCGCGATTTGAAGGCCGCGGGGGAAATATCGGACATCTGCGCGTTTCGGTCCCGTTGCATGTTCCGGTTCTGTTGTTAGATGTGCCATAGGAACGGATTTTTGCCCAGAAGAATGAGGATCCTCGGATGACACGGGTGATTGCGCTGGCCGCGTCGGCGGTTGTGGTGGCGGCCTTGGCCGCTTTCTATTTCATGTCCGGCGGCTCCGGCAGCGGCGATCGCTTCGCCCAGTGCCGTCAGGGGCAGGTCGCGGGCGGGTCATCGCAGATCGGCGGGCCCTTCACGCTGGTCAACGAAAAGGGCGAGACGGTGACGGACCAGGACGTGGTGGACAAGCCGTCGCTGATCTATTTCGGCTACACCTATTGTCCCGATGTCTGCCCCCTGGACGTGTCGCGCAACGCCGCGGCCGTCGAGATCCTGGAAGAGCGCGGCAAGATGGTGAAACCGGTGTTCATCTCGGTCGATCCCGAGCGTGACACGCCCGAAACGCTGGCCGATTTCACCGCCAACATGCATCCGCGCATGGTGGGCCTGACCGGATCGCCCGAGCAGGTGAAGGCGGCAAGCAAGGCCTATCGCACCTTCTACCAGAAACAGGAGCCCGCCGAGGGGGACGAGGACTACTACCTCGTCGATCATTCCACCTTCACCTACCTGACGCTGCCCGAGGTCGGTTTCGTCGAGTTCTTCCGCCGCGAAGTGGGCCCCGAACAGATGGCCGACCGCGTGGAATGTTTTCTGGAGGCGGCGGAATAGCTTGCGATGGTTTGACGCACTTACCCGGCAGGGCTAGAACAAGTGTATACACAGGTGCGCGAACGGAGGAGCAGCGCAATGGGCAGTGACATGCGCGACTTGGGATCTGACAGGACCTTGCTTCTCGTCGATGATGACGAACCGTTCCTGCGCCGCCTGGCCAAGGCGATGGAAAAACGCGGATTCGAGGTGGAAACCGCCGAGTCTGTCGCCGCGGGCAAGGCCATCGCCACGGCCCGCCCGCCCGCCTATGCGGTCTGCGACCTGCGGCTTGAGGATGGCAACGGTCTCGATGTGGTCGAGGTCATCCGCGAGAAACGCCCCGACAGCCGGGTGGTGGTGCTGACCGGCTATGGCGCGATCGCCACGGCGGTCGCGGCGGTCAAGATCGGGGCGACGGATTACCTGTCGAAACCGGCCGATGCGACCGACATCACGAACGCCCTTCTGGCCGGCGACGATGAATTGCCCCCGCCCCCGGAAAACCCGATGAGCGCCGATCGCGTGCGTTGGGAACATATCCAGAGGGTCTATGAGCTGTGCGACCGCAACGTGTCGGAAACAGCGCGGCGGCTGAACATGCATCGCCGCACCTTGCAGCGAATCCTCGCCAAACGCTCGCCGCGCTGAGGCGGTAGCGCCTTATCCCATCTCGGACAGCAGCGCGTTGTGTCGCGCCGTGTAATCAGCGCGCGCCTCCATCGGCGGGCGCAGCAGGATGTCCAGCCCCTCGATCACCTGCGCGTCAGGCTTGCCGAAGAAGCGGTTGGCCTCTTCCTCGGTAAAACCCGCGATCTGCGTGGCCTCCATCCAGGCGCTGATCCTGTCGGCCTTCTTGATCCGATTCTTGACCTGCGCCGGGATCGCGGCCGGCAGGCCGAAGCGGATATGGATTGCGGCCGCCAGTCTTTGATCCAGCTCGTCATAGCCCGGCCCGACCGCCGCCTTGACCGGCGAGATCATGTCGCCGATCACGTATTCCGGCGCGTCATGCAGCAGCGCGGCCAGTTTCCACTTGGCCGGGGCCGACGGAGTCAGGCGGGAATAGAGCCTTTCCACCAGCAGCGAATGCTCGGCCACGGAATAGGCATAGTCACCCAGCGTCTGCCCGTTCCAGCGCGCGACAAAGGCCAGCCCATGCGCGATATCCTCGATCTCGATATCGACGGGGGTGGGATCGAGCAGGTCCAGCCGGCGGCCGGACAGCATCTTTTGCCATGCACGGGGTGTCTTCATCCTGACCTCACCATCGGCGCAGACATGCTGCGGCGTTGACGCGTTGCCGATACCTTGCGCGGGTGCTATCTGCACGGGCAAGAGTTGGATTGCAAGGACACCACGACGATGGCGAAGGACTATATCATCAAGGATATCGCGCTTGCGGAATTTGGCCGCAAGGAGCTTGATATTGCGGAGACGGAGATGCCGGGTCTTATGGCTCTTCGTGAGGAGTATGGCGAGAGCCAGCCCTTGAAGGGGGCGCGGATCGCGGGCTCGCTTCACATGACGATCCAGACGGCGGTTCTGATCGAGAC
>JAASSQ010000098.1 GCA_021767845.1 Roseovarius sp.
AGCACGGGTGGCACGGGGCGTTGCAGCATCGAATCCGGACCACAAACAAAAAAGGCGCCCGAAGGCGCCTTGTTTTAATGGTCGGAGTGGCAGGATTCGAACCTACGACCCCTGCCTCCCGAAGACAGTGCTCTACCAGGCTGAGCTACACTCCGACCGTGGGAAAGGCGATTACAGATCGTTGCGGCGCTTTGCAAGAGGGTTTCGGACCTTCGCTTGTATTCCGCGGGCACGCGCCCCATTCTGGCGCGGGGTTGCGAGGAGAGCATGTCGGAAACACTGACCGCATTGGGTGGGATCGGGCTGTTCCTGCTGGGCATGAAGATCATGACCGAGGCGCTGCGCGAGGCAGCGGGGGCGAATCTGCGGCGCATGCTGGCGCGGTTCACCACCACCCCCCTGCGCGGCGTGGCCAGTGGCGCGGTGACCACCGCCGTGATCCAGTCATCCTCGGCAACGACGGTGATGACGGTGGGCTTCGTCGGGGCGGGGCTTCTGAGCTTTCCACATGCGCTTGGCGTGATCTACGGCGCGAATATCGGCACCACGGTGACCGGCTGGATCGTGTCGCTGGTGGGGTTCAAGCTGAAGCTGGGCACGGTGGCGATGGGCCTTTTGTTCGTCGCCAGCCTCGCGCTGCTTCTGTCGCAGGGTCGCGCGGCGCGAATCGGTCGCATCGCGGCCGGGTTCTGCCTGCTATTCATCGGGCTGGACATGATGCAGGACGGCATGGCCGGCGCGGCCGGCTGGATCACCCCGGAACGCACGCCGGGGACCGGGTTCGGCGGGATGCTGGCGATGGCGGCCCTGGGCCTGGCGATCACGGTGGTGATGCAATCCTCGTCGGCGGCGATCGCGGTGGTGCTGGTACTGCTGGGGTCCGGGGCGCTGCCGCTGATCCAGGCGGCCGCGGCGGTGATCGGGATGAACCTTGGCACCACTTTCACCGCGCTGATCGCGGCGATCGGCGGATCGCGCGCCATGCAGCAGACGTCGATCGCGAACCTGCTGTTCAATTTCGGAACGATGCTGGTCGCGTTTCCGCTCTTGTGGCTGATCGCCGCGCCGCTGGAGGCCTTGGCCGAACGCTCCGGGCCGGACACGGCGCTGGTGCTGTTTCACACCGGGTTCAACCTGCTGGGGACGCTGGCGTTCCTGCCGCTCACCCACCGCTTCGCGGCACTGGTGGAAAGGCTGCGCCCCGATCTGGGCGGAAATGATGCCCCGGAACTGGATCGCCGATTGCTGAGCGACGAAGGCGCGGCGATGCAGGCCGCGCACGGGATGATCACATGGGCTGCGCGCGAGGTTTTCGCGGCCTATGCCCGGGCGCTCGGGCCGGCGCGCGATCTGCGGCGGCTGTCGGCGCTCGATCCGCGGGTGACGATGGCGCTGGAGGATCTCAAGGAATACATGGCACAAGTCTCGGTTCCGCGGGAAAAGCCGGCCGAGGCCGCGGCCTTTGCGGCGCTGATGCACCAGGCCGACCATCTTGTGCGGCTTCTGGAACAGGCCGGGCATCGCGGCTTCATCGACGTGCTGGCGCGTGACGGCGTGACCCGCCGCCCGACACGGTGGTTTGCCGGCTGCCTTGAGCCGGAGCGGGCCTTGCCCTTGCCAGAGATCGGCGAGCGCATGGCGCGCATGGCCGAGCCGGTGGCGCACAGGTTCACGCGGCACCGGCGCGGCCTGTTGCTGGGTGAGCATGTGGGGCTTTATTCGGTACAGGACACGTTCCAGACGACCGACGCGATGCGGTGGCTGAGCCGGATCATGCACAATGTTCAGCGCATCGGCGAATACGACCGCGAGGTGCAGGACAGGCTGGGGCAGGCGCAGGCGCCCGCCCCAGCCGCGTGAGCCTCAAAGGCTTGCGTCGAGCGCGGCGACGATCGCGTCCCCCATTTCCGAGGTCGAGACAGGCTGCACGCCTTCTTCCCCCAGAAGGTCGGCGGTGCGCTTGCCATCGGCCAGCACCCGTTCCACCGCCTTTTCCAGCCGCGTCGCCTCGTCCCCCTGATCGAAGCTGTAGCGCAGGGCCATCGCGAAGCTGAGGATGCAGGCGATCGGGTTCGCCTTGCCCTGCCCGGCAATGTCGGGCGCCGAGCCGTGCACGGGTTCGTACAGCGCCTTGGGCCGGCCATTTTCCATCGGCGCGCCAAGGCTGGCCGAGGGCAGCATCCCGAGGCTGCCGGTCAGCATCGCGGCAATGTCCGACAGCAGGTCGCCAAAGAGGTTGTCGGTCACGATCACGTCGAACTGCTTGGGCCAGCGGGTGAGCTGCATGGCGCCGGCATCGGCATACATGTGGCTGAGCTCGATATCGGGGTAATCCTCGTCACGCACCTTCTGCACCACTTCGCGCCACAGGATGCCCGATTCCATGACGTTGGCCTTCTCCATCGAGCACACCTTGCCGTCGCGCTTGCGCGCGAGCTCGAAGGCGGCGCGCGCCACGCGGTCGATCTCGGACTCGGTGTAGCGTTGCGTGTTGATGCCGATGCGTTCATTGCCTTCCTCGAAGATGCCGCGCGGCTCGCCGAAATAGACACCCGAGGTCAGCTCGCGCACGATCATGATGTCGAGCCCCGCGACCACGTCGCGCTTGAGGCTGGAGAAATCGGCCAGCGCGTCGAAACATTGCGCCGGGCGCAGGTTGGCGAAAAGGTCCATTTCCTTGCGCAGCCGCAGCAGGCCGCGTTCGGGTTTGACCGAGAAATCCAGATCGTCGTATTTCGGCCCGCCCACGGCACCGAGCAGAACCGCGTCCACCCCTTGCGCCTTGGCCATCGTGTCGTCGTGCAGCGGCGCGCCATGCTTGTCATAGGCGGCGCCACCGACCAGATCCTCGCTCACGTCAAAGGACAGGCCGCGCTTGGCGCCATACCAGTCGATGACCTTGACGACTTCGGTCATGACCTCGGGGCCGATGCCGTCGCCCGGCAGGATGAGAAGCGAGGGATTGGTCATGGGGGCGTGTCCTTTGCGATGAATGTCCAACGCAATTCGCCTAGCCCGAAGGCGGCGAATGGTCAAGAAACCGCCAGGGCCCGTCAGGGCAGGGCCACGTCCACCCAGACAAGCCGGTGCCGGCTGGCGGCAAGCGCCTGTTCGCGCGCGGGGCCTTGGGCCGGCCAATGCACCCCGGCGGCCAAAACGCGCAGATCGGACGAGGGCAGAACGTAATCGGTGCGCCGCGGCCCGGGGCCGGGGTGGGGCCAGTCCACGGTGTCCAGCGCCGGATCGGCCGGACGGGCCGGATCAGGGGCTACAGGGCCGGAGCGGCGCGGGCGCGGATCCTGCAGCCTTGGGTCGGACAGCAGCGCATGCAGCGCGTCCTTGCGCCCCTCCCCCTCGGACGGGGACAGGTTCGCGGCGCCCAGCACCACGAAACGCGCGGACGGGGCAGGCCCGAAGGCCCCATCCATGTAGAGCGACCAGAAGCGCAGCTCGTCATGGTTGCGGCGGCCGTTCCGATCCTCGGGCCCATCGAAGACCGGCGCGTTTGCGTGGAAGGTCAGCAGGTGCAACGGCCCCGACGGCAGGATGACGGGAACGACCCAATGGCCCACCGACGACAGCCGCAGCGCGGCCTGCGCCGGCGCCGAGGGAAAGGACGCCCCATCCACCACCGGCAACAACGCGCCGGGCAGATCGGCCCAGAGAAGCGCTGAAAAATCCCGCGCACTTTCCCGGTCAATCGGAAACCGCGACAGGATGGCCATGCCCCCCTGCCCGGAAAACGCGCCATAGCCGTGACGGTCCTCGGGCTCGCCCAACCGGCCATCGCCATCCATGTCCTGCCCTGTGGGCCGCCCGGTATTGGGGCGCAGGGCGAAGATGTGGGGATAGGTCATCCCATGCCCGGCCACCGCGTCGCGCAGCGCGGTCAGCGCGTGCAGATCGAGGTCGTGATCCACGCCCTGCAACACGATGACGTCGGCCCCGGCTTGCGCGATGACGGCGGCCACCGCGTTCACCTGCGGGTCGTCGCCGCGCAGAATATCCCGCAGCAGCAGGCCAGGCCCGTCGCGTTCCAGTTCGGTGTGAAAGGTGGCGATGCGCAGCCTGTCGGCGACGGCAGGGGCGGCAAGCGCCAGAAGCAGCGCAAGACAGCGCGCGATCAGGCCTGCTGCAACGCCTCGGTCTCGGCGCGGGCATAGGCGCGGCGGCGCTTTTCCTCGATCATCTCGGCGATGCGGGACATCGCGATGCCGCGCATCAACATGCTTGCAGGAAGAAAGGCCCATGCCGTCATCGTCCAGATCAAGGTCTGCGGATGGGCGATCGAAATCGGGTCGATCAGATCGGACGCCGCCTTGACCGCCGCCGGGATCAAGAATGGCAGCAAAGATCCTAACACGATGTTAAGACCGGCATCACGCCTGAGCCGATACAGCACATCACCCCCGGCGGTCGGATCGAACAGCGGCAGGTTCACCCAGACGTTGAACGCGCCGTGGCGCAGCGGCCAGCCATGAAAGCGGACACAGGTGACGAAGATCAGCATCATGGTCAGCGAAATGGCATAGCACACGCCCGCCGCCGTGCGCACCGAGGCGATCAGCTCGGGGCTGGCATCGGCGGGCATCATCAGCACGACCAGCCGCACCGGCGAATAGGGAAAATCGATCGCCCGGCCCAGCCCGTCACCCAGCAGGGTGAGCAGCATGGTGAATTCCGTTGGATGGGACTGGCCGCGCAGGATCAGCGACAACAGAAGCACGCTCAGCCCGAGCGCCACGAATTTCAGGCGGTTGAACGGCGGGGCAAAACGGAATTCGACGATGCTGGGATAACGGCCGTAATACTCGATGAAGGTCATGAAGGACGCCAGGATCGCCAGCACGATGACCAGTTGAGCGGTATCCGAGTCGGTGGCAGGCAACAGCAAGGACGGCGTCGCCACCAGCAACGCGACCATTATCGCGCGAAAAAGCGCACCTGCTACCTTAGAAAACACTGCCCGTTTCCCTTCAAACTGGTGCGGCACGGTGCATTGCCATGCCGTCTTTCCAACTTGATCCCGCCAATTGTGGCGGCATGCCTTTTTATTGTCCAATTTCTGCCCACTTTCGCCTCCCGGCTCAAGCTATGCGTTGAACTAACAGGATTTTTCAGGCGAATTGATGAAACGACTGGTGCGAGAATGCATCAATCCAGCAACGGAAATTTGGCACGCTTGTGCCACCGCACAACATCTTGGGGAAAAGCAGTTGGGCGCCACAAGGCACCTAGCTGCCGCCAGACCAGAGCCCGACGGCAGAAATTTCAGATCGCGGCGTCGGTCACACCCAGGGGCGCTCGGCGCTGGCCTTGGCCTCGAACGCGTCGATCGCAGGGGCCTTTTCCATCGTCAGCCCGATATCGTCGAGCCCTTCCAGGAGGCAGTGCTTCTTGAACTGGTCCACCTCGAACGCGATTACCTCGCCATCCGATGTGGTGACCGTCTGGTTTTCAAGGTCCACGATCATCCGGGCGTTCGCCCCCTTCTCGGCATCCTTCATCAGGATGTCGACCTGCTCCTGCGGCAGCGCGATCGGCAGGATGCCGTTCTTGAAGCAGTTGTTAAAGAAGATGTCGGCAAAGCTGGGCGCGATGACGCAGCGGATGCCGAAATCCTTGATCGCCCAAGGCGCATGTTCGCGCGACGATCCGCAACCGAAATTGTCACCGGCCACCAGGATCTCGGCATCGCGGTATTGCGGCTTGTTCAGCACGAAATCGGGGATCTCGTTGCCGTCATCGTCATAGCGCATCTCGTCAAATAGGTTCTTGCCCAGCCCCGACCGCTTGATCGTCTTCAGGAACTGCTTGGGGATGATCATGTCGGTATCGACATTGATCAGGGGCAGCGGCGCGGCGATGCCGGTGAGTTTTTCGAATTTTTCCATTACATCATCTCCCGGACATCGGTGAGCTTGCCGGTCACGGCGGCGGCGGCGGCCATCTGTGGCGACATCAGGTGGGTGCGCCCGCCGCGGCCCTGCCGGCCCTCGAAATTGCGGTTCGACGTGGCCGCGCAGCGTTCACCGGGACTCAACTGGTCGGGGTTCATGGCAAGGCACATCGAGCAGCCGGCAAGGCGCCATTCAAACCCCGCCTCCTGGAAGATGTCGGCCAGCCCCTCTTCCTCGGCCTGGGCGCGGACAAGGCCCGACCCCGGCACGACCATCGCGCGCAGACCCTCCTTGATCTTCTTGCCTTTCAGGATCTCGGCGGCGGCGCGCAGATCCTCGATGCGGCCATTGGTGCAGGACCCGATGAACACCGTGTCGATCTCGATGTCCGACAGCTTCTGGCCGGGCTCGAGCCCCATGTAATCAAGCGCGCGCTTGGCCGCGTCCACCTTGCCGCCCTCGAAATCGGCGGGATCGGGCACGACATCGGTGATCGGCAACACGTCTTCGGGGCTGGTGCCCCAGGTGACCACGGGCGCAATGTCCTCGCCCCGGATGGTGACGACCTTGTCCCAATGCGCGTCGTCGTCTGAGTAAAGCGTCTTCCACCAGGCCATCGCGGCTTCCCACTGGGCGCCCTTGGGGGTGTGAGGCCGGCCCTTGATGTAGTCGAAGGTCACCTCGTCGGGCGCGATCAGGCCGGCGCGCGCGCCCCCCTCGATCGCCATGTTGCAGACGGTCATCCGCCCTTCCATGGACAGCGAGCGGATCGCCTCGCCGCAATACTCGATCACGTAGCCGGTGCCGCCGGCGGTTCCGGTATGGCCGATGACCGACAGGGTGATGTCCTTGGCGGTCACGCCGGGCTGAAGCTGGCCGGTGATCTCGACCTTCATGTTCTTCGACTTGGTCTGGATCAGCGTCTGAGTGGCCAGAACATGCTCCACTTCCGAGGTGCCGATGCCGTGCGCCAGGGCGCCGAACGCGCCATGCGTGGCGGTGTGACTGTCCCCGCACACCACGGTCATGCCCGGCAGGGTCCAGCCCTGTTCGGGGCCGACGATATGCACGATGCCCTGGCGGATGTCGTTGACGGGGTAGTAGTTGATCCCGAAATCCTTGGCGTTCTTGTCCAGCGCCTCGACCTGGATGCGGCTTTCCTCGTTCTGGATGCCTTTCACCCGGTCCGGCGTGGTCGGCACGTTGTGGTCCGGCACGGCAATGGTGTTTTCCGGCTTGCGCACCTTGCGCCCGGCCATGCGCAGCCCTTCGAAGGCCTGCGGGCTGGTCACCTCGTGCACGAGGTGGCGGTCGATATAAAGCAGGGACGTGCCGTCCTCTGCCTCGTGCACCAGATGCGCATCCCAGATCTTGTCATAGAGTGTCTTGGGGGACATGGGTCCTCTCCCGTTCGGCGGATTGTGTCAGATAAGTCGGCAGGGCTGGGCGCGGCTCATGGGCGCGCAAGCACCGTCATGGTCGCACCGAAAAAGCGCCAGGGCAGGCGCGCGCGATCGTCCATGTCGAAAATCCGTCTCATGTGCAGTCAGATACAGGCGTTGCCCGAGTCTATCAAGAGGATTGAAAATTCCGGCCCGGCACCTTCATCGTTCGTGAAATACTCCGGGGGTGAATTGGCCGCAGGCCAAGAGGGGGCAGCGCCCCCTGCCCGCCGCACCCGGTCAGTCGGGCGCCAGCATGTAGCCTTCGCCGCGCACCGTCTGCAGATAGCGCGGCTGCTTGGGGTCGGTTTCGATCTTGCGCCTGAGGCGGGTGATCTGAACGTCCACCGCGCGTTCCTGCGCCTGGCCCTTGTCGCGGCCCAGATCCTCGACCAGCTTGGCGCGGCTGACCGGTTCGCGCAGATGCTCGGAGAAGATGCGCATCAGTTGCACCTCGGTCGCGGTCAGGCGGATCGGGTCGTTGCCCCGCATCAGCTCCGAGCGTTCGATGTCGTACCGCACCGGCCCCATCTGCAATACCTTGGGCACCGTGGCTTCGGGCGCGGGTTCGGGCATCCGGCGCAGGATCGCATTGATCCTGAGCAGCAGTTCCTTGGGCTCGAACGGCTTGGCCAGGTAGTCGTCCGCGCCGGCCTCGAGCCCGGCGATCCGTTCCTCGGTCTCGCCCCGCGCGGTCAGCAGCAGGACCGGGGTCTGCAGGGTTTCGCGCAACGACCGGGTCAGCGTCACGCCATCCTCGCCCGGCATCATCACGTCCATCACGATCAGGTCGAATTCCAGCCCCGACAGCACGCGGCGCGCATGGGCGGCATCACGCGCCACCGACACAAGGAATCCATGCCGCGCCAGGAACTTGCGCAGCAGGCCGCGGATGCGTTCATCGTCATCGACGATCAGGATATGCGGGCTTGGGTCGGTCATGTGTCCTTGTCCCTGATGGCATGGTAGCGTCGGCGCATATCGGGGTCCATCATCGCCTCCAACACCTGCCGGAAGCCTGCGACCGCCTCGGGCCCGGCGGCGCGATAGGCCGCCCGCATCCGGGCGCGCTGCGCATCCGACAGGCGGCTTTCCAGCGCCTGCCCGCTTTCGGTCAGGTAAAGGTGGCGCTCCCGCTTGTCGGCGGTGCCCACCCGGCTTTCGACAAGCCCATCCTCGATCAAGGTCCGCAGCACCCGGTTCAGCGATTGCTTGGTCACACCGAGGATGGCAAGAAGGTTGTTCACCGTGGTGCCTGGGATGCGCGAGATGAAATGGAGCGCGCGATGGTGTGCCCGCCCATAGGCCAGCGTCGCGAGGATGCGGTCGGGGTCGGCGGTGAACCCGCGATAGGCAAAGAACATTGCCTCGATCCCCTGCCGCAGCTGTTCGTCGGTGAGAAAAAGAAGGGTTTCTCCGCCTTGGCGTTCGGGCATGGTGCACCTCCGGTCGAACTGCTCTCGCACTGGCTGCCACATTATGTCAGCTTTATTGACATTCCAAGATCAAACTGGTAGCGAATCGCAGTTTTGGCGCAATTTCATGTCCGTTTCGGACGTTTATCGCGCAACAATAGCAAACTTGCGGCCCGGCAGAGGAGATGAGCGATGACTGGTTACGATGATCGCGATGGCAAGATCTGGTTGGATGGCACCCTGGTCGATTGGCGCGATGCCAACGTGCATATCCTCAGCCATGCGCTGCATTACGCCAGTTCGGTTTTCGAGGGCGAGCGATGTTATGGCGGCAAGATCTTCCTGTCGCGCAAGCATTCCGAGCGGCTGCACAAGTCGGGCGAGCTGATGGACATGGCGATCCCCTATTCCACCGACGAGATCGAGGCTGCCAAGCAGGCGGTGCTGGACGCCAACGGGCTGAGCGATGCCTATGTGCGCGTCGTGGCCTTTCGCGGCGCGGGCGAGGACATGGGCGTCGCCTCGGCGCGCAACCCGGTCCGCATGGCGGTGGCGGCCTGGGAATGGGGCAATTACTATGGCGACGCCAAGATGAAGGGCGCCAAGCTGGACATCGCCAAGTGGAAACGCCCCAGCCCCGAGACGATCCCGACCTCGGCCAAGGCGGCGGGGCTTTACATGATCTGCACCATGTCCAAGCACGCGGCCGAGGCCAAGGGATGCTCGGACGCGCTGTTCATGGATTACCGGGGCTACGTGGCGGAGGCCACGGGGGCCAACGTCTTCTTCGTCAAGGACGGCGAGGTGCATACCCCCGACCCCGACGCGATCCTGAACGGGCTGACCCGGCAGACAGTGATCGGCATGCTGGAGGAGCGCGGCATCAAGGTAAACGTGCGCCACATCATGCCCGAGGAACTGGAAGGCTTCGAGCAGTGCTGGCTGACCGGATCTGCCGCCGAGGTCACGCCGGTAGGCCAGATCGGGGATTACAACTTCGAGGTCGGCGCGCTGACCCGTGAGATCGCGGAAGGCTATGAAAAGTTGGTCCGCGCCTGATCCGGGTCGTGGGCACGCTGCACGATGCCATTGAGGCGAGCGGGGTAAGGGACGGCGGCACGCTGTCCTTTCACCATCACTTGCGCAACGGCGATGACGTGATGCGGCAGGTTCTGGCCGCCTGTGCCGACCTGGGCCTGCGCGATCTGCACATCGCGCCCTCGTCACTGTTTTCCTGCCATGCGGCACTGATCCCGTTCCTTGAAAACGGCACCGTGACGCGGATCACCACATCCTACATGACCGGGCCTCTGGCCGAGGCCGTGCGGCACGGCACCCTGCCCCGCCCCGTGCGCCTGCAAACGCATGGTGGGCGCGCCGCGGCCATCGCGTCGGGGCGGCTGAAGATCGACGCGGCCTTCATCGCCGCCCCGGCCGTGGACCCGGCCGGCAACCTGAGCGGCGCGGCCGGTCCGCAGGCCTGCGGCCCCCTGGGCTATCCGATGGTCGATGCGGCGCACGCGGCGCATGTGGTGGGCGTGACCGATCATGTCACCGACCACCTGCCGCGCATCTGTATTCCGGCCAGCCGTGTTTCGAATGTCGCCCGGGTGGAAAGGATCGGGGATGCCGGGCAGATCGCCTCGGGGACCACGGGTCGCGCGCCTTCGGCCGAGGGGCGGGCCATCGCGGACATGACCGCGCGGCTGATCGCCTGTTCGGGGCTGTTGCGCGACGGGATCCGGTTTCAGACCGGGGC
>JAASSQ010000099.1 GCA_021767845.1 Roseovarius sp.
ATCCCGTGCCGCGCGTGCCGTGCGGCATGGCTTTCCCTGGGTCTATGACAACGAGATCGTGACCGACCGCCGCACGAAAAAGCTGCCGGCCGGCACGGTCGCGGTGCTGCAGGATGCCGAGCGCGCGCCCCTAGCGCTGGTCGCGGTGACCCCGGCCTCGCGCATCATGGCGCGGGTGCTGGACCGCGACACGGGGCTGGCGGAGGCGGGCGGCGGGATCGGCCACGAATGGCTGCGCGCGCGGCTGGCGCGGGCGCTGGCGTTGCGCGAGCGGTTGCACGACGCGCCCTTCTATCGCCTTGTCCATGCCGAGGCCGACGGGCTGCCGGGGGTGGTGATCGACCGGTTCGGCGACACCGCCGTGATCCAGCCCAACGCCGCCTGGGCCGAGCGGCTGATCGAGCCGTTGGCCGAGGCGCTGGCCGAGGTGACCGGGGTGGCCAACATCCTGAAGAACGCCGGCGGGCGGGCGCGGGCCCTCGAGGGGCTGGACGCGGAGAGCGGCGTTCTGCTCGGGCAAAGCCCCGGCGCGCCGGTGCCGGTGCCGATGAACGGTGCGACCTACATGGCCGACCTGGAAGGCGGGCAGAAGACCGGCCTGTTCTACGACCAGCGGCCCAACCATGCCTTTGCCGCGCGGCTGAGCGCGGGGGCGCGGGTGCTGGACGTGTTCTCGCATGTGGGCGGTTTCGGGCTGGCGGCGCTGGCGGGCGGGGCGGATCATGCGCTGGCCGTCGATGGCTCGGCCGCGGCGCTGGAGCTGGCCGAGGCCGGTGCGAAGGCCAGCGGCGTGGACGCGCGCTTTGCCACGCGGCGCGGCGATGCCTTCGAGGTGCTGGAGGCGCTGGCCGGGGAGGGCGCGCGCTTTGACGTGGTGATCTGCGATCCGCCGGCCTTCGCGCCGTCGAAAAAGGCGCTGGAGGCGGGGCTGCGGGCCTATGAGCGGGTCGCGCGGCTGGCCGCGCCGCTGGTGGCCGAAGGGGGATACCTGGGGCTGTGCTCGTGCTCGCACGCGGCCGATTTGGGCAAGTTCCGGGGCGCCTGCCTGCGCGGGATCGGCAAGGCGGGGCGCGCGGGGCCGCTGATCCATACCGGTTTTGCCGGGCCGGACCATCCGCTGCACCCGCACCTGGCGGAATCGGGGTATCTGAAGGCCCTGTTCTTCCGGCTGGCATGAAAGTTCTGCTGGATACCTGCGTGATCTATCCCACGGTGATGCGGGAAATGCTGCTTGGCGTGGCGGGCCGGGGCGTGTTCACCCCGCTGTGGTCGGCGCGGATCCTGGGCGAGTGGCTGCGTGCGGCCGAGAAGCTGGGCCCGGCGGGGGCCGCGCAGGCCCGCGCCGAAGCGGCGATGCTGGAGGCGGACTGGCCCGAGGCGCGGGTCTGCTATCCGCAATCGCTGGAGGCGCGGCTGTGGTTGCCGGATGCGGCGGACATTCACGTGCTGGCGGCCGCCTTGGCGGGGTCGGCCGACGTGATCGTGACGCTGAACGTCAAGGATTTCCCGCGCAACGTGCTGGCCGAGGAGGGCATGAGCCGGGCCGACCCGGACAGTTTCCTGCATGGCATCTGGCAGGCGCAGCCCGAACTGGTGGGCGAGGTGGCGCGGGAGGTTCTGGCCAAGGCGAACCGTCTGTCGGAGCGCACATGGGAGATGCGCCCATTGTTGAAGAAAGCGCGCCTGCCGCGGCTGGCCAAGGCGGTGAGCGGGCACTGACCGCGGGCGGTGGTCCGGGGGCGCTGCCCCCGGTCGTTGAAAATGCGGGCATTTTCAACGACTCCCCCGAGGTATTTGGCGCCAGGTGAAGCGGCGGGCTCAGCCCTCGACCGCCCAGCGGGCTTCCAGTTTCTCGATGGCGGCGATGCGTTCTTCGGTCTTGGGGTGGCTCATCAGCCAGGCCGGCACCGCGCCGCCGCGCGACTCGGTCAGCGCCTCGAGCTTGTGGAACAGCGATTTCTGCGCCCCGGTGCCGATGCCTGCCTTGGTGAGCAGGGCGGCGGCGTATTCGTCGGCCTCGTATTCGTCGCCGCGCGACAGACGGGCGGCCAGCAGCGTGGTCAGCCCGTTGGCGATCCAGATGCCGATGCCGGGCAGGAAGCGCGACAGGAGCATCGCGAGCGCCGTGCGCAGCGCGTTCTGCCCCGAGAAGTCGATCATCCGGCGGCGGGCATGGCCGAGGGCGACGTGGCCCAGTTCATGCGCGATGACCGAGGCCAGTTCCTCGGCCGTGACCTCGCCCTGCTGGAACTTGCGGTAGAAGCCGCGGGTGATGAAGATACGGCCATCGGGTGCGGCGAGGCCGTTCACCGGGTCGATCTCGTAGATGTTGACGCGGATGCGCGGCACGTCGAGCGCCGAGGCGAGCCGGTCGGTCATGTCCTTGAGGCGCGGGTCGGCGAGCTCGGTCGAGCGGTCGTCGAGCTCGCGCCGGGTGCGCCAGACCGAGAATCGGTACATGACGACGGCGTAGAGGATCGCCAGAAGGATGGGCGTGAAGCGGATCATGGAAGATATATGGGGCAGGCCGCGTGCGGGGGCAAGCAAGCGGCCCGTCAGCCCGAGCAGCTGGCCCCGCCGAGCACGCAGAACTTGGCGCAATGGGGATGGTTGAGGGCCACGTCGCCTTCGGCCTCGGCCAGGGTGCTGCCCAGCTCGAACTCCGCGTCGTAGGGCAGCAGCGTGCAGGCCAGAACCGCGGGCCGGTCCGCGCCGCGGCGCTTGACCACCATCCGCGAGGACGCGCACATCACGTCGCGGGGCGATTTGCCGAGGATGTCCCAGCAGGCGGTCGTGATCTCGGGCACCTCGGCGCGGTCGTCCATCTCGGGGAAGAGCACGGTCTGGGCCGGATCGTGGGCGTCGATCTCGAAGCCGTGCCGGTCGTAGAGCGCGGCGTAGCCCGCGCGCGCCTCCGCATCGGATTCTCCCCAGACGGTGCGGCCCGCGACCGACATGCGCAGCCCGTTGTCGCGCAGCCACGCCATGCTGTCGAGCGTGCGGGCGAAGGCGCCGGCCCCGCGTTCGGCGTCGTGCAGCGCCTCGGACCAGTGATCGACCGAGATGCGGAAGGTCAGCCGGTCGCGGTGCTCGGCCGCAAGCTCCAGCAGACCGGCCTGCACCCGCTTGCGCATCATCGGGCGCATGGCGTTGGTCAGGATCAGCACCTTGTAGCCGCGCTGGAGGCAGGCGCGGGCGATGCCGATCATCTCGGGGTTCATGAAGGGTTCGCCGCCGGTGAAGCCGATCTCCTGCACCGGCCAGCCGCGGTCCTCGATCTGGTCGAGGAAATCGGTGACCTCGGCCTCGGTGATATAGACAAGGCGGTCGTTGGTGGGGGAGCTTTCGATGTAGCAATTGGCGCAGGTGATGTTGCACAGCGTGCCGGTGTTGAACCACAGCGTGTCGGGATGCGACAGCGACACCGTGGCGCGGGGCTGGCCATCGGCGGTGACGGCGGGATCCTTGAACTTGCCGGCGTTGGCCGGGGGCATGCTGGCATCCATCGTGCGATCGGTCCTCTTGATGTGTCGCATCAGAGCTAACCCGGCGCAGGTGCAAAAGAAACCGGGCGGGCCGGGTTTGACGCCATTGTGAACGCGGGTGTGCATGCTAGACTTGCCCGTGCAAGGCGGGTAGACGGGTGCCGTTACCGCTAACATTCGCGCCTGCAAGGGTGCTGCAAAGAGAGGTCACATGGTTTCGCGTGTCATCCCTGTCGCGCCTTTCGATCTGGTAGTGTTCGGCGGCACCGGCGATCTGGCCCGGCGCAAGATCCTGCCGGCGCTGTTCCGGCGGTTCCTGTCGGGGCAGATGGGCGACACGAGCCGGGTGATCGGCGCGGCGCGCAGCGAGATGGACGCGGGCGCCTATCGCGGCTTCGTGCGTGCGGCGATCGAGGAGTTCGACGCCGCCGCCGCCCGGGACCGTGCGCAGCTGGACGCCTTCCTGGAGCGGGTGGGCTATGTCGCCGTCGATGCGAAGGGATCGGCGGGGTGGGGCGAGCTGGCCGCGGCGCTGACCGAGGGTCGCGTGCGGGCCTTCTATTTCTCGGTCGGGCCGTCGCTGTTCGGGGACCTGGCGCAGCGGTTGCACGATTACGGGCTGGCCGACGAGGACAGCCGGATCGTGGTGGAAAAGCCCTTTGGCCGCGACCTTGACAGCGCGCGGGCGCTGAACCGGGGCCTGGCGCGGCATTTCGACGAGCACCAGATCTACCGGATCGATCATTACTTGGGCAAGGAGACGGTGCAGAACCTGATGGCCGTGCGGTTCGGCAACATGCTGTTCGAGCCGCTGTGGAACAGCCAGTATGTCGATCACATTCAGATCACCGTGGCCGAAAGCGTCGGTGTGGGCGGGCGGGGCGAGTATTACGACCGCGCCGGTGCGATGCGCGACATGATGCAGAACCACCTGATGCAGCTTCTGTGCCTGATCGCGATGGAGCCGCCGGCGAAGTTCGACCCCGACGCGGTGCGCGACGAGAAGCTGAAGGTGATCCGCGCGCTGGACCCGGTGGAGCCCGGCAACGTGGTGCGCGGCCAATACGAGGCCGAGGGCGACAAGCCCGATTACCGCGCGCAGGTGGGCAACCCCGACAGCGCCACGGAAAGTTTCGTGGCGCTGAAGGCGCATATCTCGAACTGGCGGTGGGCGGGCACGCCGTTCTATCTGCGCACGGGCAAGCGGCTGAAGGCGCGGGCCAGCGAGATCGCGGTCGTCTTCAAGGAGACGCCGCATTCGATCTTCGGGGAAGAGGCGGGCCGGCACCGCAACATCCTGACGATCAAGCTGCAGCCCAACGAGGGGATCGAACTGGGCGTGACCATCAAGGAGCCGGGGCCGGGGGGCATGCGGCTGGTGGATGTGCCGCTGGACATGACATTCGCCGAGGCGCTTGGCCCGGACAGTGCGGAGTTTCCCGACGCCTATGAACGGCTTATCATGGATGTTATCCGGGGCAACCAGACGCTGTTCATGCGCGGCGACGAGGTGGAGGCGGCCTGGGCCTGGACCGATCCGATCATCGCGGCCTGGGAGGAGCGCGGCGAGCCGCCGCAGTCCTATGCCACGGGAAGCACCGGGCCCGAGGATGCCTTGATGCTGATGCATCGCGACGGGCGCCGCTGGCGGGAGATCAAGCCATGACGATGGAATTGCTGGACTATGCCGATGACGAGATGCTGGCGATCGCCCTGGCCAACACGCTGGCCGGCGAGCTGACCGCAGCGCTGGAGCACGAGGAGCGGGCGCTGTTCGTGGTGCCGGGCGGAACGACTCCGGGGCCGGTGTTCGATGCGCTGTGCGATGCCAACCTGGACTGGAGCCGGGTGGACGTGATGCCGAGCGACGAGCGGTGGGTGCCCGAAGTGCACGTGCGCTCGAACACGCGGCTGATCCGGGAGCGGCTGCTGGTGGGGCGCGCCGCGGCGGCGCGGTTCCTGCCGCTTTATGCCAAGGCCGACACGCCCGAAGAGGTTCTGGCCGAGCTGGAGGCGAATATCCATCCGCGGCTGCCGATCTCGGTTCTGTTGCTGGGGATGGGCGAGGACATGCACACCGCCTCGATTTTTCCCGAGGGCGACAACCTGGAACTGGCGCTGGCCTCGAACGCGCCGGTGCTGGTGCCGATGCGGGCGCCGGGCCTGCCCGAGCCGCGCGTGACCCTGTCGGCGCGGGTGCTGGATGATGCGCTGGCCAAGCATCTGCTGATCACCGGGCGGGCCAAGCGCGCCGCGCTGGAGCGCGCGCAGAGCATGACGCGCGAGCAGGCGCCGGTGCGCGCGGTGCTGGAAGACATGAAGGTGCATTGGACCGCGTAAGGGGGAACGCCATGTTCGACAGGCTCAAGGCGCTGGCCACCGATCTGGAGACGCGCGACATCGCCGCGCTGTTCGACGAGGACGAGGGCCGCGCCGCGGCGTTCTCGGTCGCGCATGACGGGATGGTGCTGGATTATTCCAAGACGCGGATCACCGACGCGGTGCGGGCGGCGCTGATCGAACTGGCCGAGGCGCGCGAGGTGCCCGCGCGCCGGGACGCGATGTTCGCGGGACAGGCGATCAACGAAACCGAGGGGCGCGCGGTGCTGCACACCGCCTTGCGCAACCTTGATGGTGCGCCGGTTCTGGTGGAGGGCACGGACGTGATGCCCGGGGTGCTGGACACGCTGGCGCGGATGGAGAGTTTTGCCGCCGACCTGCGCGCGGGGCGCATCACCGGGCAGGGCGGGGCGATCACCGACGTGGTCAATATCGGGATCGGCGGGTCGCATCTGGGCCCGGAAATGGCGACGCGCGCACTGGCGCCCTATCACGATGGGCCGCGCTGTCATTTCGTTTCGAACGTGGACGGGGCAGACATTGCCGACACGCTGCGCGGGCTAAACCCGGCGACGACGCTTGTAATCGTGGCCTCGAAGACCTTTACCACCGTCGAGACGATGACCAATGCCGCGACCGCGCGGGCCTGGATGGCGCAGGCGGTCGATGACCCGGCGGCGCAGTTCGTGGCCGTGTCCACCGCCCGCGACAAGACCGCCGAGTTCGGCATCGCGCCCGAGCGCGTCTTTGGCTTCGCCGACTGGGTCGGCGGGCGCCATTCGGTCTGGGGGCCGATCGGCCTGCCGCTGATGATCGCCGTGGGGCCTGACGATTTCCGCGCCTTCCTGGCCGGGGCGGCGGATATGGACGCGCATTTCCGCACCGCGCCGCCGGTGCGCAACATGCCGATGATGCTGGCGCTTGCGGGGCTGTGGCATCACCAGGTCTGCGGGTATCCGACGCGCGCGGTGCTGCCCTATGACCAGCGGCTTGCGCGGCTGCCGGCCTATCTTCAGCAGCTTGAGATGGAAAGCAACGGCAAGCGCGTCAGCATGGAGGGCGAGGACTTGGACGGCCCGTCCGGGCCGGTGGTCTGGGGCGAGCCGGGCACCAACGGGCAGCACGCCTTCTACCAGTTGATCCACCAGGGCACGCAGGTGGTGCCCTGCGAATTCATCGTGGCGGCCACCGGGCACGAACCCGATCTGGCCCATCATCACCGCCTGCTGGTGGCCAATTGCCTGGCCCAGTCCGAGGCGCTGATGCGCGGCCGGTCGCTGGAGGAGGCGCGCGCGCTGATGCGCGCGGCGGGCTACGAGGGGGTCGAGCTGGAGCGGCAGGCCCGGCACCGGGTGTTTCCGGGCAACCGGCCGTCCGTTACGTTTCTTTATGACCGTCTGACGCCGAAACGGCTGGGGCAGATCGTGGCGCTTTACGAACACCGGGTGTTCGTGGAGGGCGCGGTGCTGGGGCTCAACTCGTTCGATCAGTGGGGGGTGGAGTTGGGCAAGGTGCTGGCCAAGGCGCTGGAGCCGGTGCTGAGCGGCGAGGACGCGGGCGAGGATCACGACGGATCGACGCGCGCCCTGGTCGCCCGGGTGCGGGCCCTGGGGGGATAAAGACGGCCTGCGCGGCGCCGACTCGTTAAACACACACACACACGTTCAACGCGCCTTCGGAACCTTGACGACGCACAGAGCACCACGCAGGCCGGGCCCCCGGCGAGATGTGGTGAGGTCGCCGAGGGTAGATCCAGCCGGGTTTCGGATGGCTAGGAAAGAGCGCCCCCGGCTGCAGGTCACATGAGGCGTGGACCTTGCGCACAGTCACGCAGGCCACGCCGGAAAGTTTCACGCCGAGGCGATTTTTTCTTCACGGGGGAGTTTTCAGTCGCGGGGGATGTCGAAGCCCGGTTCGGCCAGGGTGAAGCCGTCGAAGGTGAAGCCGGGCGAGACCACGCAGCTGACCAACGTCCAGTCGCCGGTGGAGCGGGCCATTTGCCAGCCGTGTTCGGGCACGATGAGTTGGGGGGCCTGGCCCGCGGCCAGGTCGGGGCCGAGCAGGTGGTCGCGGGCGGGGCCTGCCTTGTCGTCGGCCAGCGACAGGACCAGCGGCGCGCCGGCGTGGTAGAGCCACAGTTCGGCCGCGTCCACGCGGTGCCAGTGGCTGTATTCGCCGGCCTTGAGCAGGAAATAGATGCAGGTCGCGGTGGGGCGGCCGTCATTGCCGGCCGCCCAGGTTTCGCGATAGTGCCCGCCTTCGGGATGCGGTGCGAGTCCGAGGGTGCGGATGATCTCGGAGGCGGTCACAGAGGCGGTCACGGGGCCGCGATCAGGCGCCGCTGGCCGGCACGCATTCGGCCATCGAGGCGTCAAGCTCCTGCACGGCGTCGCCGGGGCCGCATTCCTCGCCGGTGACGGGGTAATGATCCTCGTCCGCGCAGGCGGACAGCAGGGCGGTGGCGACGACCAGCGGCAAAACGAAAACGGGTTTGGTCATGTGTTTCTCCGGTTGTGAACCCATGTTGGGATGGTCCTTGCCCGCCCCTTGTAGCGCAGCCGGACAGGGTGCGAATTGACGCGGATCAAGGCGCAGCCCGCCGCTTGGGTCGCGGCGCGCTGACGGGGCCGGATCACCTGAGGATCGAGCGGCCCGCGTATTCGGCGGTGTCGCCAAGCGCCTCTTCGATGCGGATCAGTTGGTTGTACTTGGCCAGCCGGTCCGAGCGCGCGAGGCTGCCGGTCTTGATCTGCCCGCAATTTGTGGCGACGGCCAGATCGGCGATGGTGGCATCCTCGGTCTCGCCCGAGCGGTGGGACATCACGTTGGTCATGCGCGCGCGATGCGCCATGTCCACGGCGCGCAGCGTTTCGGTCAGGCTGCCGATCTGGTTGACCTTGACCAGCATGGAATTGGCCGCGCCGCGCTCGATCCCTTCGGCCAGGCGGGTGGGGTTGGTCACGAAGAGGTCGTCGCCCACAAGCTGCACGCTGTCGCCGATCGCGTCGGTCAGCATCTTCCAGCCGTCCCAGTCATCCTCGGACATGCCGTCCTCGATCGAGATGATGGGATAGTCGCTGCACAGCGCCTTGAGGTAGTCGGCATTCTCGGCGCTGGTGAGGCTCAGGCCCTCGCCCTTCAATTCGTACCTGCCGTCCTTGAAATACTCGGTCGCGGCGCAATCGAGCGCGAGGTAGATGTCCTTGCCCGGCGTGTAGCCCGCCTTTTCGATGGAGGCGAGGATCAGGTCCAGCGCCTCGCGGGTGGAGCCCAGTTCGGGGGCAAAGCCGCCCTCGTCGCCGAGGCCGGTGGACAGGCCCTTGGCGATCAGTTCCTTCTTGAGCGTATGGAACACCTCGGCGCCCATGCGCACGGCATCGCGGATGGTGCCCGCGCTGACCGGCATGATCATGAATTCCTGGATGTCGATGGGATTGTCGGCATGTTCGCCGCCATTGATGATATTCATCATCGGCACCGGCAGGACGCGCGCCGAGGTGCCGCCCACGTAGCGGAAAAGCGGTTGTGTGGTGAAATCGGCGGCCGCCTTGGCCACGGCCAGCGACACGCCGAGGATCGCGTTGGCGCCCAGCCGGCCCTTGTTTGGGGTGCCGTCCAGTTCGATCATCGCCATGTCGATGGAGACCTGTTCAGTGGCGTCCATGCCGACAAGTTCCTCGGCGATCTCGCCGTTGACGGCGGCGACGGCCTCTAGCACGCCCTTGCCCATGTAGCGGCCCTTGTCGCCGTCGCGGCGTTCGACCGCTTCATGCGCGCCGGTGGAGGCGCCCGACGGCACCGCGGCGCGGCCCATCGTGCCGTCTTCCAGGATCACGTCAACCTCGACGGTCGGGTTGCCCCGGCTGTCCAGGATTTCGCGGGCGTGAATGTCGATGATGATGCTCATGGGCCTTGTCCCTCGGGTCTCGGTTCGGTTGGCGTTGCCATACCAAGTCTGGCGCGGAATACAACTGCGGCCTGTGGCGGCGGGGCTACAGGGCTGCGGCACGGCGGGCGCGCCGCTTGAGCCGGCGTTCGCGCAGCAGCGTGTAGAGCCCCGATCCGATGATGATCGCCGCGCCCGTCAGCGTCAGCGCGTCGGGCCGTTCGCCGAACATCACCACGGCGATGATCAGGGCAAAGATCAGCCGGGTATAGCGGAAGGGGGTGACGAAGCTGACCTCGCCCACGCGCATCGCGGCGACGATGGCGTAGTAGGCCGCCACGCCAAGCAGCAGGGCAAAGGCGATGTCGCGCCAGTTGGCGGCATCGGGGGTCGCCGCGCCCCCCGACACCCACAAGAGCACCGCGCCCGCCGGCACGATGGTGGCAAAGCCATAGCTGGAGAGCTGCATCGACGTGACGGTGCGCGGCACCGCGCGGGTGGCCAGATCCCTGAGCGCCAGCCCGAACACTGCCTGCACGGCGAAAAGCGAGGCTGGCTCGAACCCCGCAAGCCCCGGCCGGATCACCATCAGCACGCCCGCGAAACCCACGAGGATCGCGCTCCATCGCCGCCAGCCCACCTGTTCGCCCAGAAACAGCGCCGCCCCGAGCGTGACGGCCAGCGGCGTGGCCTGAAGGATAGCCGAGGCCGACGCGAGCGGCGTCAGCGCGATGGCGGTGACGAATCCGACCGTGCCGATCAGTTCACCGAGGTTGCGCAGCAGGACCGGCCCGACCAGAAG